>JAFQBO010000055.1 GCA_017416665.1 Oscillospiraceae bacterium | reverse complement strand
CCCCAGAGAGCAGGACCGTAAACTTCTGCGTTCGGATCAAGTTCCTTTACAACCTTTGCAAGCTCGATTGACTTGTTGATAAGTTCATCTGCTGTACATTCCTCAGGGTGAAGATACGGGTGTGTATCGTTCCATAAAAACGGTTCGTTGTCAAGGCTGTACGCCTGAATTCCTGTTTCTGATGTTGAATCACCGAGAGTTTTCACAAGATAGTTTACATATTCGTCCATATAAACCTTTCCGTCAGTAAGGTCAGGCTCTAAAAGTAAATCACCGTTTTTGCGGAATATTACTTCGTTCCATCTGTCAGAAGGTGCAGTTTCATTTACAGTTCCTGCCTTATCAGCTGAAACATATCCCGCCATCTGAAGTGTTGCCATTTTATATGGGATATTGTATTCATCACACTGCTTTGAAAGCTGTCTTGCGGCATAAGCAAAACCATCTGTGTCATCACCTAAATTTGTATCTGAGCTGTTTACCCAGTCTTCACCGGCATTTGACCAGTTTGTTTCCCAGTTATAGCCTGTAAAACGGTTACCACCCTGACGGGCTGCATTAACTGTTACATTTTTGAAATTGTTTGTACTGCTGTACTGATTGATACCATAGATATATGGACTGATTTCCTTCTTTTCTCCTGAAAGGTTTACAGTAACATTCATATTATAAGAATCTGTTGTATCAGCAATGGCTGTACCCGGCTGTGCAAGGCATAAAACAGTCATAACACCTGCAACAAGTCCCGATAATTTACGGTTTAAGTACATTATAATAATCCTCCCTGTTTCTCTTTTGAAATCTGATGGTACATACATCTGCAAGAGCAAGTTTACAGCTGTATGTACACAATTCAGCTGTAATTAACCAAAGAACATTTTTTGTTCTCTATGTATAATACTATATCATAGAAACCTTGAAAAATCCTTAATAAATATTATACAGATTGTAGAAAAACCTCAAATTAAAATTTCGTGCCGATTAAATCGGCAGGCAAACTTAATTACGACCAAAGCAAGAGGACGCTTTCTCTTGTAAAGCGTCCCCTCTTGAAAAACAGCCCACTGGGCTGTTTTTCAATTCACCCCTCGTAAATGTACCCCAAGGGCACTTCCTTCGGGCGCACCTCCGATGGGGTATTTCTCCGTCTGCGGACGGCGACCAAAGGCTCTGCCGAGTGCCAACGGCATGCAGAGCAGAAACCGCATACTTTTGCACCACAGGCATGCAAGCAAAAAAGTTTGATCAAAACTTTTAGTTTTGTGAATACAGACTTTTTCGACAGGCTGAATATTATATGTTTAGTTTTAGAACCTGTCTTTACAAGCGTATACATATGTCTTTTTGATAAATTTTGTCACTAACTTTGTTGAAAAATCTTGCCGTACGTCAAGTACGCCTGCGATTTTTCGCCTTGTTATTGATAAGATTATATTCAAAAATCCAAATATATTTCTTGTGAAGACAGGTTCTTAATGTGAATATGCTCTGATTATTTCTGTGTACAAGTTCTGAAACATTATAAAAAATAGAAAAGTGAATAATTGTATAATATGTTCACATATGAAAAACATAAGTAAACATTTGACATTTTCATTTAAAAGCAGTATAATTTGAGTGTAAGAAAATTCAAATTAGAAATGAATATATTTTGTAAGTAGGAGAATAGTATGAAAAAGATTATAAAGAAATTTCTGGCTGTAATTACAGCTGCCGCAATAATCCCGAATTATGTCTGTTTATGTTCGGCTGCTGCTGAAAGTGAAGAAAAAAAGCTTATTGCACTTACTTTTGATGACGGTCCGAACACAACAACTACAAATGAAATTCTTGACATTTTAGAAGAATATGACGCAAAAGCTTCCTTTTTTCTGATAGGCAATAATATAAATGATGAAAGTGCCGTATCAGTTAAGCGTGCGTACGATATGGGAATGGAAATTAATAACCATTCAAAAACACATTCAAATATGTCCAAGATGACGGCTGAGGAACTACAGGCAGAAATTTCATATGTAGATGAAAAAGTAAATGAAATCATAGGTGAAAATACAAAATTTTTCCGTCCGCCGTTTATTGATGTAAGCCAGAGCATGTATGATTCCATTGATTTGCCGTTTATCTGTGGTATAGACTGCAAAGACTACATGGATAATGTATCCGCACAGGATCGTGCCGATTTTATATTAAACGGTGCCAAAGACGGTGTAATAGTTCTTCTGCATGATGCTGCCGGAAACAGTAAAACTGTTGAAGCACTTGAAATTGTAATGCCGCAGCTTATTGAACAGGGTTATGAATTTGTAACGCTGACAGAACTTTTTGAACGTCAGGGTGAAACTCCAAAGGGTAATATACTTTATTCAAATGTGGCAAAATATCCATGCAGTAACTACAGCCTGTATGAAGAAATACCGATTGAAGCAACAGATCGTATCGCTTTGGATGTAAATATGCATGAAACATTGGGCGACACATATGCTGTTGAACTTGAATATGAAAGTGCAACAGGCTATCCGCCTGTAATAGCATTGCAGAAATGGTCGTCGACACCGTCTGTATGGCATACAATTCAGCCGTTTTATTTTAACGGAGAAAGAGCTGTCTTTCTTGCAGAGGACATCTCTTCGGCACTGAATCAGCTGGAACTCAGCAGCAGTGAGCTTGACGGTATTTCCGTTACTGCTTACAGCGGCGATATTACATTCAAAAAAGCTGAAATTCTTGTTGAATCAGACGAGGAGAAAACAACTGTAAGAGGTGATGTGAACGCAGACGGAAAATTCAATGCGACAGACATTACTTTATTCAGTAAGTGGCTGTTGGTTGTTCCTGATACAAACGTTGATGATCTTAATGCGGCGGATATGTCTGAAGACGGAATACTTAATATATTTGATTTGTGTATAATGAAACGTGAATTACAGTGAGGGAATAATAAAAGCACAGCATTCTGTTAAAAGACTCCAGAACGTGTTCACATTAAAACCAAACTTGCATATTTTTGCAAATTTCGTCAACTTCTGCGTTGAAAATTCTTGCAATACGTCAGTATTCCTGCAAATTTTTGCCTTGAATTTGACAAAATTATGCTTGAAAATCTGTATATTCATTTTATGTGAACACGCTCTAAAATATTAACTTAACAATAAAATTAAACTTAACAAAAAATGATAATAATGTAACATATACCAAATTGTATAATAAATGCTTGAAATTTAATAAAAAGTATGATAAAATAAAAACAAGGAATTTTTTGGGGTTTTTCAGAGATTTACGGAAAGGGGTTTGGCAGAAGTGCAGAATTGTTATGTGTTTTCAGCTGAATCCCTTTATTTTATTATAGAATTTTAAAACAAACCACCTTTACGGTTTTCGTGATTTTACATGCAAACCGTAAAGGTGGTTAAATATTTTACAATTCAACAGGAGGTATGAGCTTGGCATCAAAAAAGACATATAATGAAACAGAACCTTCATACAGACGCTTTTTTGCAGGATTTCTGATATGTGCGGTTTTTGCGGTGTTGTTTGCGGTACGCATACATGTTGATAATATTGATGAAAATTCGCAGAAGCTGTTTTCAAATAATAATGGTTTGTATGCAGACTGGTTTTTGTATTGTAAGGAAATACTTTTATTTATTATTGCTCTGATATGTATATGCTATTTTATCGGAGAAAAAATATTTCCCGATAATCCCTGTCGTGGTGATCCGATACTGAAAAAATCAGCCCGTTTTCCTATCATACTCATGGGTATTTATCTGCTGATGAGTGTGATTTCGGCGTTGTTTTCAGAAAATAAAGATGTGGTTTTATGGGGCGTATGCTCTGAATATGAAGGTGTAACAGCTATCTTTACTTATTGCATACTCTTCTTTGCAGGTTACAATTATTTCAGCACAAGGAAATCCTGGGATTTTTACAGAAAAGCATTTTTTGTACTTATTGCAGTAACTGTTGTTCTTTCAGTGTTTGAATATACAGTAATGCCTTTGCTTGAACTTCCTTTTATGAAGTATCTCATTGCATCCTCGGAATACAGGGAAATTGCAGAAAGTCTTGATTTTTCAAACGCCTACCGTGAAACGGTGCTTATGTTTTTCAATTCCAACTATATGGGCGGATTCTGTACATTGATTTTTCCTGTTTCGGTTTATTATATAACTGTTGCTGAAAAAATATACAATAAAATAATATCAGGTTTTGTCTGTGCATTATGCTTTACGGTTGTTATTATGTCAAATTCCACAGCGGCTTTTTATGTCGTATTGGCGGAAGCAGTTTTTATGGCTGTATTTATTATAGCAAAAAAGCTTATACCTGTACGGAATATTATTTTGGTTTTTTCGGCGTTTATTATTCTTATCGGTGCAGTAACAGTTGTTACCGGAAATGAATTTTATTCCAATGTGATAAAAAGCATTTTTAACATAACACGTTATGATGAAACGGAACATACATTCAAACTTGACAATTTTAAAGTTGAGGGAAACAAAATAATTTTTGGCGGGAACGGTTCTGAGTATTACATTACGGCACCAATGGAAAGTGGTGAACGTCTTGAGGTTTCAGGCGGAAAAGATACTGTTTTTGTAACAGAGTCGCCTGACATGAATACAGTACTGATTCATGATGTGAATAATGATTTTAATTTCAGTGTATTTCTCAATAACGGTATTATATATCTTGATTTGGGTTATATAAGTACTGTTGATTTTGCTGTTACGCCGGATGGTGTGAAGCTACTTGTTCAGAACAAACAATTGCTCGATAATATTCCGAATTCAGAATACAATACCACAGTATTAAGCGATTTTTACAGTTTTGCTACGGGGCGAGGATATATCTGGATAAATTCAATACCTGTACTTAAAGAGTGTCTGCTCATCGGAAAGGGAGCAGGAAATTTTCCGTTCTGTTTTGAGCAGAACGATCTTGTAGGATTGCTGAATACCCATGGTACATATCGTATTATAGTGGACAAACCGCATAACTGGTATCTGCAGATTGCTGTTGCCTGTGGCATTCCAGCTTTGATTGCTGTACTGATACTGTTTATATACTTTATTGTTTCGGGCATGCGTATGTTTGTCAGAACTTCGGCTGACAGCTTCCATGCTGAAAAAGACAAGCGATATTTACTGTTTTTGTATACGGGACTTTGCGGATTTATGATTATCGGTATTTCAAATGACAGCTGTATAACAGTTAACCCGTTTTTCTGGTTTGCTTTCGGAATAGCGTTTTTCAGAATATGCACACTGCAGAAGGAGAGTATAAATGAGAAAAAATAAACTGCTGGCTGTTATGTCGGTCGCTGTAATATCGTCAACGTTTTTATCCTGTGACAGGAAATTATCTGAAAAATCTGTTCCTGTTCCGCCGACAGCCGAAACGTTGTCAGGTGAAAAAATATCTGTTCCTATGGGTGGATATGAAATAAAGTCTGATACGGTTCCCGATGAGTATGCAGAACGTATTTGCAAAGCATTCGGAAAAAATGTCAGTGAGGATAGTCTTAATAATATCTGCTTTGAAGAAAACATAGTCGGTGTGGGTCTTGCGTCAGTTGTGTATTTTGGAAAGTACGCTGAAAAGCTTACTTCTGAAGAATGGGAGCAGTTTTGTACTATTGCTGAAAGTTATGCGGAAAATGAAGACGCTCTCATAGAAATCCCGAATCCGAGAGCTGAATATGTATCGCATATTCCTGATTCTGCTTATTTTGATGCTATGATTGAAAACGTGGTGACAGACTATTGTATGGCTGAGGAGTGTTCACGCAGTGAAGCTTTTGAATTTTTATATTCCGGCGGTGTGACTGTAAAAACTCCGTATAACAGTGAACTTCAGACAGTTCTTGATAAGGTATATGCTGATAATTCAAATTTTACAGATGATCCGAAAAATCACTTTCCGCAGTCGGCATGTACAATTCTTGATTACAATGGAGGCGTGGTTGCGGCAATAGGCGGAAACAACAATAACAGTTCCTATAACCGCAGTTACAGAATACCACATGATCCGGGCTCAGCAATAAAACCTGTCAGTGTATATGCTCCGGCACTTATAGGGAAAATGATAAACTTTTCTTCTCTGATTCCTGATGAACCTCTGATTTTTGAGGAAGCAGGCAGTTCATATGAATGGCCGAAAAATTATGATGGAATCTATAGCGGTAATATCACAGTTACACAGGCACTTCGTAAATCAAGAAATGCCGCCGCCGCACAGATTGTCGACAGACTGACGCCACTGCGCTGCTTTGATTTCCTGAAGGAAAAATTCGGTATTACAACATTGAATGATGCAGACAGCTCACATGCCGCCATGTCATTGGGAGCGTTGGAAAACGGTGTTTATCTGCATGAACTTGCGGCGGCATATGCAGTGTTCGGAAACGGCGGAAGCTATACGAAACCTTATTTTTACACAGAAGTTATTGACGGTGACGGAAATACAGTTTTAAAAAATGACACAGAATCATATCAGACTATGGAGTCGGATGAAGCATGGATTATGAACAGACTGCTTTACTGTAATGTAAATTCGCCTGACGGAATTGCAGGTGAAGCTGCTATGGAAAATATTGAAGTTATCGGAAAAACAGGAACTTCTGCAAACGATTTGAATCTTGATTCAGGACGGATGTTTATCGGAGCAGTTCCGGATTACGTAACGGCTGTCTGGATTGGCTATGATGATGAATCGTCAATTGAGGAAAGCTCCTGCGTTTCACCGACGCAGTTGTGGAAAAATATTGTGGGACAGTTTTCACTTGAAAATAATAAGTTTACACCTGATGATACTGTGGCTGAATGTGAATTCTGTACAGTCAGCGGCGGACTTTCGTCAGAACGCTGTAAGCAAACCGAAACAGGTTATTATACATCTGACAACATGCCTGATATGTGTCACGAATGTTATTAGGCTTGTTATTAGGTTGACGGCGAAATATTTATTCGGATGGTCAGCCGGATAAATATTCAATAGATGAGAAGTTGTCGGCAACTATGCATACAGCTTCGAAATATAAATAATGAAAGGAAGTTTTTATGAACAGACCAACAAAAAAATTCATTGCGTTTTCTACAGCTCTTGTTTCAATGATTGGTTTAATGGCACCTATGTCTGCCTCAGCTGCTTATGAAGCTGAGCTTATGGAAAAATGCGAATATGATGAATTAATCGAAATGAGAGATAAGGCTATCCTCATTAAAGACGGAAACGACTATACTGTCAATGATGCTACACAGCTTGTTGTTATTGACAGTAACGGCGAAAAGAAGCTTATCAGTAAAGAAGAAGGACTTAACAGTATTTACAACTATGTTACAACAACAAGAGGATTGTATAACTTTATAAGCCCTACAAATGATCCTTATTCATTTGATTTCTTTGACGAAAATTATCGTATAAGTACGGAATCAGGTGTAATCATCGCAGGATTTAATGATAAGTTTGCACTTATGGATGCCGATGGAAAGAAATTGTCTGCTGAATATGATGCTATCTATCGTATCAGTGATGATTACTTCATGGTTGATGTAATTAATGGTGATAAACGCAGTACAGGACTTATAAAATCAGATGGTTCCGTTATTGCGGCACCTGCTGAAGGCGTGGGAGAATTCTATCTCTGCGGAAACAAGTTCCTGGTTTCAGATTACAAAACTGAAATTATTGAAAGAGAAAACTGGCTTGGCGAAATAGTTCAGGAAGAACAGGTGGTATATACATATCGCTTTATGAGCCTTGACGGAAAAACAGAAAATGAAACATTCATCGGATTTACTGAGTTGGGTCATAATTATAATATTCCGTCATTTGACGCTTCAGACAGAGATCATTTCAGCTCGGATTTAAGATATGAAGTTGATTATGCCTTTGAAAATGACTGTATTGCTTTGACATATGCTGATGACAAGCAGGTAATATATAACAGCAAAACAGAAACTTTCAGTGACAAGTATGACAGTGTGCAGGGTATAAGTGCTGACAAGTTTGTTGTAAGCACTGACGGAGTTTATGCTGTTGTGGATACAGAATACAAAGCTCTTATAGATGGAGCAGAAAATATGACTTTCTACAAGACTCTCCAGGTGAAAAAAGACGGAAAGGTCACAGAATACGATACAGAGCTTAACGTTATCGAAGAACTGAATATTGAAAAAATATTCCCGACATTTGAAAATCCGACTATTGAAACAAATGGTAATATTGTTACTGTAAACAGTGACGAATCATATTGGGGATACCCGACAATTGATACTGAATATGTAAGCACATCAGTAAATGTTGAGATTACTCCTGTATGGAAAAACAGTGATGTTGAAGTAAGCTTATATGAGGATTATACTTCAGATTTTGATTTCCAGCTTGATGTTTTTGAAGAATATTATGATGAATCTGCAGGATATACTGTTACAACAAGTAACAGATATAAGTATGTCCTTGACTCACTGTATCAGCCACACGATGTTTCAGAATATGCAAGGGTTTCTGAAAACATAAATCATGATGTTGTTGTTCTTCAGAAGGAAGACGGCTATCTTGATTATGTGAATTTTGCAGATGCAAAGGATAAAAAGGATCTCAGTGCCTATAAGTATCTGACTCCTGTCGACAACCATATTCTGGGTAATGCATATTATTCTGAAAGAGAACAGATAGGTTACTGTCTTAAAACAGATGATTCATTTGCTGTTAGTGATATGAACTTCAATCTTCTGACTGAACCAGTCGAAGGAACTCCGTCAGCTGTTAAAATCAGCTGTAAGGATAATGTTTACTCAGGTGCTGTTGAATTTTATGTAAATTCAGGCACTGGTTCAAATTCAGTAAACAAGTATGGTGTTATGTCACTTGAAAAGGGTGTTGTTATTCCTGCTGTATATGACAGTGTTTCTGTTGGTTATGGCGGTTATCTGGTAACTCAGAACGGTCAGACAACTGTTATGAATGAAAACGGTGAGGCTGTCAAGGAATTTGATGGTGCATACAGCTTTAACAGTATTACAGGCTGTGTATATGATGCAGACTGGAACCTCGTAAAAAGAGATAATG
>JAFQBO010000054.1 GCA_017416665.1 Oscillospiraceae bacterium | reverse complement strand
TTAAAATCGGAGCAAAGCGTGATAAGCTCGCTTAATCACGTTGCGACGATTGCAACCGTCGCAGGGAGCTTTTGCTCCTCAGACTTTCAGTAGGAGATTTATTCTCCTACTGAAAGTCTGAAATGGAACCCGCCGCCTTAGAGGCGGGGGACATCTGCGACATGGTTATAATATGCCGTCTCCCCTTTCATGGGAGACGGAAATTGCACCCTACAAACTATAATTTAACTGCCTATAAAAATTTTACGCATACTTTCATTTCGCCTCGCTCTTGACAATTAAGGCTTAATATGGTAAAATACTTTTTAAAGTAATATAATGTTACTTTAAAAGCTATTTTTACGTATTAAGGAGAAAAAAATGGAAATTAACAATCAGAACGTAGTAAACGTAAACACGAAACCGATTAAGAAAATTGTTATTGCAGTTATAATAATCCTGGTTCTTTTGATTGTGGGATTCAACAGCTTTACAATAGTCGATCCGGGACACACAGGTGTTGTGGTAAATCTGGGTAAGGTTTCAACAAATGTACTCGAGGAAGGTTTACACTTCAAGATCCCTTTTGTATCTGAAATCGTACAGGTTGACAACAGAGTTATGAAAACTGAAGTTGAGTCAAATGCGGCATCAAAGGATTTGCAGAACATTTCTTCAAAGGTTTCCATCAACTATCGTGTAAACAGATCATCATCAGCTGATATTTACAAAAATGTCGGAAGTGATTTTACAAATGTAATCGTAAATCCTGCAATTCAGGAATGTGTGAAGTCGGTTGCGGCTAAGTACACGGCTGAACAGCTTATTACAAATCGTGCAACTGTTTCAACTGAAATGGAGGAGGCTATCTCACAGAAAATTAATCCGTACGGTCTTTCAATCGAGGTTTTCAATATCGTAAACTTCGACTTCTCAGAGGAATTCAACAAGGCAATCGAGGCAAAGCAGACAGCTCAGCAGGAAGCGTTAAAGGCTGAACAGGATCTGGCACGAATCAAGGTTGAAGCAGAACAGACTATCGAAAAGGCTAAGGCTGAAGCAGAAGCGTACAACCTTAAAAATGCACAGCTTACAGATAAGATTATTATGATGGAATTCGTTGAAAAGTGGGACGGTAAAATGCCGTCAGTTATCTCAAGTGCCCAGTCAATGTTTGATGTAAGCTCTTACATAACAGGTGCGGCAGGTACAGCACCTGATGCTGAAACAAAAACTACAGAATAAATTCAAAAGGTAAATTATAATTTATTTTTCTGTTCTTTTTTGAAAAAAAGAACCAAAAAACTTTTAATTTCGGGCATAGTTAAATATAATTTATAGCATACTGCACGATGGGTTATCTGTAGAGCAATTACTTCAATAATTACAAGTGAAAAAGGGCGGTCAGTGTGACCGTCCTTTGTTATTGTATGATATGTTTGATTAATTAATTTCGCATTGCGAATTGAAATTGACATTTTCTGTAAAATAATGTATAATAAAAGTCCGGGCATACCAAACGACTAAAGGCGGTCAATCCTGCTCCCACAAGGTGGTGAGCATATGAATTATGTAACATGGAGCGATTTAATTCAGTGTGGAATGTTTCTCACTGCATATACAACACTTCTCGTAGCATTATTTTATAATAAAAGGAAATAACCGCCATACTCCCACATAGGCGGTTATTATTTAAAATAACTCAATTACGGGAGCGACCGTCTGTTTGGTATGCTCTCCTTTTTTATTATTATACACCTTTTACTGAAATATGTCAACCTTTTTTATTTGCAATTAAATAAAACGACTGATTTTGAAGTGGCGAGCAATAGTCGTCACTTTATTTTTATATAAAAAGTGTAACAATATTCGGCATATCACGAAATATCCTGCAATATATAAATAACGCACCGAATACAATCAGAGCCATATGCCTACGTCCTGCCGCTCTGTCTTCCTGACGTCTGCGATGCCTTACCTGTGGAATTTCTTTCGGATTAAAAATCCAGAATGTATCACGTTCCTTTTTATAGGCTCTGTACTTTACAGAACGGTAAATTCCGAAAGCAATAGCCATCATTCCAAGAAGTACATCCCAGTAAGAAAGTATGTTTTTCATAGCTACTTCAGTTCCACAATAGTAACTCCGTTTTCGCCTTCGCCGTACATACCGACACGGAAACTCTTTACCTGTTTCATCGTTCTGAGACGGCGATGGATAGCCTCACGCAGAACACCTGTACCCTTACCGTGAATAATAGTCACCATGCTCAGACCTGACATGATTGCACCATCAATGAACGATTCCATTTCGTAAACGCCGTCATCGGAGGCATAACCACGAATATCGAGTTCCATCGTTCCCTTGCGTTCCATTTTGCTTTTGACTGTTCTTTTTGAAGTCGGCTTTGAATTGATAGTAACCTTCTGCTGTTCCACAAGACGGAGTTTTGAAACTGAAAGCTTTGTTTTCATAATACCCATCTGTACGTAAACAAAACCGTTATTGTCGGGTTCACCGCAGACAGTACCGTTTTTATCCATTTCCTTTACATAGACAGTATCACCCTTTTTAAGCTTTCTCGGAAGTACATAGCCGTCATCAGCCGATTCAATAACAGGGTTTGCCTTGTCATACATACTGTTGAAACTTTGTTTGCTTCTTGTTTTGACGTTTGAAAACTTCTGTGCAAAGTCTTTTTTGTCCTTTTGCTTTTTGAGTGTTTCAAGCTCGTCCAGCAGACTGTTTGACTCTGCCTTTACACTTTCAATAATTCTCATTGCCTGAAGTCGTGACTGTTCAAGCTGATTCTGTTTGTCCTTTTCGATGGCATCAAGCTCTGCTTTAAGCTGTGAACGTATTTCCTCTGCTTCACGTCTTGCGACATCAAGCTGTGACTTTTGTTTTTCAAGTTCAGTCCGTGTCTGTTCAAGCTGCTGGATTACCTTTTCAAAGCGTGTATTTTCCTCACTGACAAGACTTTTCGCCTGCGAGATAACATCTTCGGGCATACCAAGTGCCGCCGAAATCGAAAACGCATTTGACTTACCCGGAGAACCTGTGATAAGTCTGAATGTCGGACGAAGTGTTTCCATATCGAACTCACATGACGCATTTTCAACGTCCTCCTGCTCGATGGCGTACATTTTAAGCTCCTGATAATGTGTGGACACCATCAGCTTTGCACCCTGACATTTAAGACGTTCGATAATAGAAATAGCAAGTGCAGCACCTTCAACAGGATCTGTACCCGAACCGGGTTCGTCAAGAAGTACAAGAGAATTTTCATCGGCAATGTTTATAATTTCGATAATATTGTTTGTGTGTGCCGAGAATGTTGAGAGGCTCTGTTCGATGCTCTGACTGTCACCAATATCGGCAAGGATATTTTTGTAGACCGACACACGGCTTCCGTCCGAAACCGGAATAAGCATACCGCACATTATCATAGCTGACAGCAGACCTGCCGTTTTAAGGGCTACAGTCTTACCACCCGTGTTAGGACCTGTGATGATAAGAGCCTGACGCTCACCGCCGAGACTTATGTCAATCGGCACTGCTTTTTTCGGGTCAAGTAACGGATGTCTTGCTTTTTTCAGTTCAAGTTTACCATCAAAGGTAATTTCAGGCACGCCCGCTTTCATTTTTGCCGCAAGATTTGCCTTTGCAAAATAAAGGTTAAGCTCTGCGGCGGTTTCGTAGCCTCTTATGATTTCATCGGCATTTGCACCACACTCACTGCAAAGCTCTGTAATAATTCTTTCGATTTCCTCCTGTTCCTGACTTTCAAGGAGCTTTATATCGTTGTTTGCCTCAACAACCGACATAGGCTCAATAAAAATAGTCTGTCCCGTAGCGGAAGATGAATGAATAAGACCCTGTATTTTACCTCTGTGTTCAGCCTTTACAGGGAGAACGTATCTGCCGTCCCTCATTGTGATAATGTTATCCTGAAGTGATTTCTGAACATCTTCAGACTTAATCATCTTGTCGAGGGTATCACGCAGTTTTGAACCTGCACGGCTGATTTTTTTTCTTATTGCCGCAAGCTCCGCACTGGCGGCATCTGAAATTTCGTCCTCTGAAATGATGGAACGGTCAAGCTTTTCGTAGAGGTACTTGTTCGGAAAAAGCTGTGAAAACAGATAGTCAAGATCCGTCTGTACGTTTTCACAGTGTGCATACCAGTCTGAAAGTGCAGTAATCTGTCTTAAAATATTTTTTATTTCAAGCAGTTCCTTCAGAGATATTCTCGCTCCAGACGATGCACGTCTGAGTGATGCACTTACGTCCTTTACGTTATAAAACGGTGGTGTACCGAATTTTATTGAAAGGTCGAGAGCCTGTGCTGTTTTGTCAATCTCAAGCCGTACCTCATTGAAGTCACTGCACGGCTGAAGGTCAAGTGCCATCTGTCTTGTACGGTCATTCGCCGCCTGTTCAGACAGCATTTTCAGTACCTTATGTAATTCAAGTGTTCTGTAATATTTATTCATAATTTCCTTTTCCACATAAAACATAAGTTATAACAAGCATACATGCATCAATATTCAGTCAGTAAAGACTGAATATTGATAAAAAATTAAAGAAGCATAATTCCGTTTTCCTCACACTGTTTCATCATATCATCAGGCCATACAGAAACCTGTACTTCACCGATATGAGCTTTTTCGAGGAGGAGCATACAAAGTCGTGACTGTCCGATACCGCCACCAATTGTGTAAGGGAGTATGCCGTCAGCGATACCCTTGTGATAGTCGTATTTAAGACGGTCTTCAGCGTCGGCTTCTTTAAGCTGTTTTCTGAGAGTTTCCTCATCAACACGCACACCCATTGACGAAATTTCAAGACCTTCCCTGAGTACATCGTTCCAGAAAAAGAGGTCGCCGTTAAG
>JAFQBO010000053.1 GCA_017416665.1 Oscillospiraceae bacterium | reverse complement strand
TCTGCAAAATTCATGACACTTAAATAATTAAAGCAGAAAATTTTAAAAGTTTATATTGCAAAACTTAACAAGCGAATTTTGTCTATTTCTAACAAATTTCCACAAAGCGCAAAAACTTTTTTCGGTATTCTATTGACTATATAATCAAAAAATATTATAATAGTATTAAGCCTCAAAATAAATATGCAAAGGAGGAAAAGCATATGAAAAAAATATTATTTGCAGCATCTGAATGCGTACCTTTTATCAAAACCGGTGGACTTGCCGACGTAGTAGGTGCACTGCCTAAGATGTTCGACAAGAACGAGTTCGACGTGAGGGTTATTATCCCGAGTTATACATGTATTCCATGGGAATACAGAAAGGATTTCAAGTACATCCATCATTTCTATATGGATATGGGTCAGATGAATTTCCAGCCACATGTGGGAATTATGCAGTATGAATACGAAGGCATTACTTACTACTTTGTTGATAACGAAGATTATTTTAAAAGTGAAACACCATATGGTTCAACACTTTATGATATAGAAAAATTTGTATTCTTTTCAAAAGCCGTTCTCGCAATTATGCCTGTAATCGACTTCAAGCCTGACATAATCCACTGTCATGACTGGCAGGCAGGTCTTATTCCTGTGTTCCTTAAAACACTTTACAAGGATAACCCGTTCTACTGGGGAACAAAAACTGTCATGACAATTCACAACCTTAAATTCCAGGGTATCTGGGACATAAAAACATTCAAGAAATTTACAAATCTTCCTGATTCTGTTTTTACTCCGGATAAACTCGAATACAAAAAGGATGCCAACATGCTCAAGGGCGGTATGGTATATGCTGATTACATTACAACTGTAAGCAATACATATGCCTACGAGATCCAAACCCCGTACTACGGCGAAGGTCTTGACGGTCTACTGCGTGCAAGACATCTTCAGCTCAGAGGTATCCTGAACGGCATTGACTACGATGTTTACAATCCTCAGACTGATGAAAAAATCTACGAAAAATACACAGTTAAAAACTTTGAAAGCAAAAAAGCACAGAATAAACTCAGACTTCAGGAAGAACTCGGACTCCCTCAGGATGAACACAAATTCATGATTGCCATTATTTCACGTCTTACCGATCAGAAAGGTCTCGACCTTGTAAACAACATGATCGAAAGAATTGCTGATGAACATACACAGTTTGTCGTTCTCGGCACAGGTGATGCAAGATATGAAAACATTTTCAAGCATTTCCAGTGGAAGTACCCTGACAGAGTTTCCGCAAATATTTACTTCTCTGATGAACGTGCACACAGAATCTATGCAGCCGCTGATGCAATGCTTGTTCCGTCAAACTTTGAACCGTGCGGACTTACACAGCTCATTTCATTGAGATACGGTACAGTTCCTATTGTAAGAGAAACAGGCGGTCTTAAAGATACTGTTGTACCATATAACGAGTTTGAAAATTACGGCACAGGCTTCTCATTTACAAATTACAATGCTGAAGATATGCTCAATGTCATCAACTACGCTAAACACGTTTACTTCAACTGCAGAGAAAACTGGAACAAGATAGTAAAACGTGGCATGGAAGCAGACTTCTCATGGAAAAACTCAGCCCTTCAGTATGAAGGTATGTACAAGTGGCTCATTGGCTGATTACAAGTTTTTTTCTTTAATACATCCTTTTGTAACACCTTTCCTTCGGGAGAGGTGTTCTTTTATTGAAAGATAAATTATAATTTACCTACTTTCTTTGAAAAGAAAGTAGGCAAAGAAACTTTTAGTTTCGCTTTTACCTTGATTATGTCTGTTTCTTTAAGCACGAAATGATAATAAAAGCAAAATGGTCATACCTTTATAATCTTTTCGTGCTTAAAGTTACAAATTCAGTTAATGTATAAGCGAAATTAAAAGTTTTTTGGTTTTTTTTAGCTTTTCAAATCAACTGACTATTGTTATCTTTTCGTGCTTAAAGTTACAATTTCAGTTAAAGTATGAGCGAAATTAAAAGTTTTTTGGTTCTTTTTTTCAAAAAAGAACAGAAAAATAAATTATAATTATCCGCCAAGGTCATTTGGTCTTTATAAAAAAACATTGATTTTTTTATAAAAAGTGATATAATAGTATCTGTAGGAAAATAAAACCGAAAGGACATTTCATATGGATTTGGAACAGTTAAGAACTCAGATTGATGCTATTGACAACGACATTTTAAGTGCATTTGAAAAAAGAATGGACTTATGCCGTCAGGTAGCACTTTATAAAATCGAAAATGACCTGCCTGTTTTTCATCCGGGCAGAGAAAAAATTATAATTGACAAGGTAAAGGATAAAAGTCCTCAGCACCTTAAAGAAGCGTCTGCTGCTTTGTTTACGGAAATTATGGACATAAGCAAATCACTCCAGCAGGCTGAATTTTTCCGTGAAAAGAAAATTTCAGAACCGCTTCCGTTTACTGTCACTACAGACTGTACAATAGGCTGTCAGGGAACATCAGGTTCAAACTCCGAAGTTGCCGCAAGAAAGCTTTTTCCGGAAAATGATATAACATTTTACCACAACTTTGAAGACGTTTTCAAGGCAGTGGAAAACGGCAGAATTGATTTCGGTATAATCCCGATACATAACTCTACAGCAGGTTCTGTAACACAGAGTTACGATCTGATGAGAAAGTATAACGTATACATTACCAAAACAATAAAAACAGAAATCACAAACTGTCTTGCTGTAAAAAAAGACACAAAGCTGTCTGACATTAAAAAGGTATACTCGCATCCTCAGGCACTCAGTCAGTGTTCCGTATTTATCGGCGAAAACGGATTTGAACCTGTTGAATCAATCAACACTGCAACAGCGGCTGAATTTGTAAGTCAGAACGGCGGTGACTGTGCGGCTGTGTGTTCAGAAAGCTGTGCAAAGCTTTACGATATGGAAATACTGCAAACGGGTATTTCAAATGTCGTTCCGAATTTTACACGTTTTATCTGTATTTCAAAAAACTTTCTTGTTTCAGATGATGCAGATACGATTTCAGTTAATTTACGTCTCCCTAACAGTGCCGGCAGCCTTTACAGACTTCTCACAAAATTCTTTATTCATGAGATGAATTTAAGTAAAATAGAAAGCCGCCCTGTTGCGGACGGCAGTTTTGATGTTCTGTTTTATCTCGATTTCAACGGCAAGATTTCAGATCCTAAGGTTCAGTCAATTCTTGCGGAACTTTCTGCTGAACTTGAATATTTCAAATTTTTGGGAAACTTCAGTGAAATAGTATAAATATTATTTAAGACTGTAGAAAAATCAGTGAGAAAATAAATTTTGTAGCACTTGTAACGTTTAAAACTTATACTTTTTAAAATGATATTTGTAGGGGCTGATGCCCACATCAGCCCGCAATTTTCATATAATTTATAACGGGTCGATGTGGGCATCGACCCCTACAGCAGCTAATTAATTTATTATTTAAGCTTCCTCTGCTGAATATTTCCTGTTATCATACCAAGCATTTTTACAGGTACAAGCTTTGATGCAATTACACCAAGCTTTACGGTAACAGTCGGAATAATAACGGTACTGCCGCTGAAAAACCTGTCAATGGCATATCTTGCGGCATACTCGCTTGAAACAGGCGGCACACTGAAATGTACACCCGCCCTGTTGTTGAAATTTGTTTCAACAGGACCGGGACAGAATACGCCTATTCTTACTCTGCTTTTACTTCTGCGGAGTTCCTCATAAATTGCAAGTGACAATCTTACAACATAATTTTTTGAAGCATAATAGGACGACATCAGCGGACCTGTCAGAAATCCTGCACTTGATGCTACGTTTAAAATGCCTCCCCTGTTACGTTTTCTGAAATCCTTTAAAAACAGCTTTGTGAGAATGTGTACAGCACGGATATTTACATTAATCATATCAAGCTCGTCTTTGAGATCGGTTTCATGAAATTCACCGAATATGCCGTAACCTGCATTGTTAATCAGAATGTCAATGCCCTTGTTCCTGCATTTATGATATAATTCAAACGGTGCATTTTCTTCTGAAAGGTCACAGTAAATAATTTCAACATCTGTTTTCAGTTCAGATCTGAGTTTTTCAAGACTTTTTGTATTTCTGGCAGTAAGAACAAGATCAAAGCCTTTCTCTGAAAGGTATCTTGCCATGTCCCTGCCGATTCCCGAACTTGCACCTGTAATGAGTACTTTCATTTTTTCATCGCTCCTATGTTAATATAGTTATAATTATACCATATTCTCAGAAAATTATCCACTATATTTGAAAATTTAATGAAAATTTTAAGATTTTTTCTCAAAACTATGGACTTATAAATTTTTATATTGTATAATTATATGGTGTATGAAAAATATACTGTTTGCTTTTTTA
>JAFQBO010000052.1 GCA_017416665.1 Oscillospiraceae bacterium | reverse complement strand
GGCAGAGCATACGCCTTTTAAGCGTAGGGTCGAGGGTTCGAATCCCTCCTATCTCACCACCGAGTTTCTTCTCGGAGGATTAAAAGGACTTACTTTTTGTAAGTCCTTTTCTTTTTGCAAAAAACCTTTATATAATTAAATAAGCTTGTTGAAAAACCTAAAAATAAACAGAAAAATAAATTTTTGTAGAGGTCGATGCACCCTACAGACAATAGGTGCGGAAAATAAAATATTTGTGTGGTAAATAAAAATTTATTCTTATTGTCCGCATTTATTTACAGACGCTCTGCTGTCATTTTTTTATATTTTTATTTGACATTTCTTGTAAAATCTCGTATAATATATTTATGTGGAAATACAGGCTGTGACAGAAGTGTTTGTAAAATCTGTTTTTTCACATTGTATAGTTGTCTCCATAATGAAAAGGTGACATTTTAAAATAATAATTTGGAGGAAGTTATGAAAAAGAAAATTTTAAGTATCATGACATCAGCAGCAATGACTTTATCAGTACTCAGTGCTGTACCTGTCAATGCTGAGGAATTATACGTACCGAACGTTGTTATTGCTTCAGATAGTTTATCTGGTTCTTTCAGCATTACAGAGCTTAACGGTGTAGTATCAGGCAATATCTATGCAAATGATTACAGATCAAATTATGGTTCTGTAGTAAATTCCTACCTAAACGAAAACGAGGATGGAACTCTTACAAGACTTGAATATATTGACGGCTCTGTTATCGTTGAAACATATGAAAAGGACGGAACACCTGTTTCTTCTGATAGTATAACTCCGGAACTTGATATTTTCGGCGGAGCATTTTTCGGTGAACAGTACAATTTCCTTGTTTTCGGTCAGGTAAACTCATCTGAATCCGATGATACAGAGGTTTTAAGAATAGTAAAATATTCAAAGGACTGGGAAAAAGCTGACAGCTTATCAATCTATGGTGCCAATACATACATACCATTTGATGCAGGCTCACTGAGAATGACTGAAACAGGTGGAAAGCTTTACATTCACACATGTCACGAAATGTATGAAAGTGAAGACGGCTATAATCATCAGGCAAATATGACATTTGTTGTAAACCAGGAAGATATGACTGAGGAAGATTCTTTTTATGATGTTATGAACATTTCTGTGGGATATGCAAGTCACTCATTTAATCAGTATATTCAGACTGACGATGACTATATTTACAGAGTTGATCACGGTGACGCTTATCCACGTGGCATTTCCATTACAAAATGCAGTGCTTCAGGTTCTGTAACAAATGTTTCATATACTATACCTGTAGAATTTGCAGGATCAATCGGCAATAACTATACAGGTGCAAGAGTCGGCGGATTTGAACTCGGAAACAATAACTGTATTATTGCCTACTCAACTGTAGCACAGGCTGATGAACCTTCATCATGTCACAATATTAAAATTGCTGTAACAGATAAGGAATTTGAAAACACTGAAATCATAACTTTTACAGACTATGAAGAATCAGACGGAATGTCTGTAGGAACTCCGCATCTTGTAAAATTCTCTGACAGCGAATTTCTTCTTATGTGGTACGAACACAGCAGCAATGAATCTACTGACGTGATAAAATATGTAACAATAGATGAAAACGGTGCAATGACATCAGACATTTACTCAGATTCAACATCTTCTGTTTCTGACTGTCATCCGGTATACTGCTCAGACGGTCTTGTACGCTGGTATGTAACAGACGGCAGTGCCCCTCTGCTTTATGCAGTAGACCCACTTGCTCTTGATGGAGTTGAAAATGAACCTGAAGCAACTGATCCGGTAGTTACAACAACAATTCCAAACGAACCAACTGAAACAACAACTACTACTGTAACTTCAGATATTTCCGATACTGACTATATGATCGGTGATGCAAACCTTGACGGAGTGTTAAATGTACGTGACTGTGCATATATTGCACATGCTCTTGTCAACGGCATTGTGGATACACTTCCGTCAACATCAGACTATAACCAGGACGGAAGAATAAATGTACGTGACTGTGCTGCTATTGCTCAGTTTCTCATTAACAGTGGATTCTAAGCTTTTTAAATTGTAATATCCGACAAACCCCTGCTGATTTTGTTATCAGCAGGGGTTTTCTGTATATTACAATTTATATAGATAAATTTATATTTGTCGGTGTATTTTTATTTTACAAAATTTCTGTAGGGGCGACCAATGGTCGCCCGTTTGAATTATAATTTATTTTGCGGGCGAGCAATGCTCGCCCCTACATGAAAATAACGAATTTCAGCCATTTGTAGGGGACGGCGCCTACGACGTCCCGTTAATTAAATGTAATTTTCGGCGGTGCGTCGAGGGCGCCGCACCCTACAGATGATAGGTGCAGAAAATAAAATGTTTGTGCGATAAATATAAATTTAT
>JAFQBO010000051.1 GCA_017416665.1 Oscillospiraceae bacterium | reverse complement strand
CTACTACTACAACTACTACAACTTCAACCAGCATACCGATTCGTACAGAGATTGTTATAGTTACTATGCCTACAACTACCACCGAAAAAATTCAGACAGTTACACTCAACGAATATGTAACTAGACCAACAACAACAACGACGACAACAACTACTACAACAATTACTACACCGGAATTATCAATCGAATTTGATTCTTCTTTGTGTCAGTGCTATTATGCAGATGATACAAGGTGGTACGACGAAGGTATTACAGTTTACAGAGATGGTGAAATTGTTTCATATCCTGATCTTGAATACAGTGTAGAAAGTCCTGCCGCTGCTTATGATGGTGAGAATATTGACTATGAAATTGAAGTAACATATACTGAATATATTTCTGTAGTTAATAATGATGGTTATACTGTTTCTTGGGATAACTATCCTGTTTCTGTTTCGGCTGTTTTTGATGTCAGAATCGGTAAGCGTGGTGATGCAAACTGTGACCACGTTGTAAATATCCGTGATGTGGCCACTATTGAAAACTGTCTGGCAAATGGTAAGGATATTGATTTGTTTGCTGAGTATGAAGGTTATGATGGGGTAGTAGAAGATTATGATGCATCAAATATTGCATATGATATTGTAAATAACCTTGTAAACAGCCACAGTGAAACAAAGCTTGAAAGAAAGGGAAGCTCATCTGCAAAATTAAGCATAGGCAATGTTGCGGCACGTCCGGGTCATACAGTTAAAGTTCCGATTAAGGTTGAATGTGGTGACAATTTTGAATCGGGTGCATTTGTTATCGGTTGGGACAGCTCTGAATTATATAATTGGAGCCTGAATTATGCAGACGACATTTCAATTGCATCAACAGAAGGCGAAAATTGCTATGCTGTAGCGGTTTATGACGATTCAGCCATAGCTGACGGAGAAATCGCAACTCTTGAATTAACAATTCCTGCAGATGCAAAGGCTGGCGATACATACGAAATCTACTTCACAGACGTAGAATCATTTGCTGAATTCGGCGGCGAAGATTTAGCTGATACAGTTTCTGTTGAAAGCGGTTCAGTTACTGCAATTGCAGGCAGATATTCTGTAAGTGAAGGCGAAGAACTTGACCTTTCGGAATACTCAATGTTTGATATTACAACATCAGATTCAGCTGTTGCAGAAGTAGTTGACAATACTTTAAAGGGTATTAAATCAGGTCTTACTTATATTCAGTTTGTAAATGATGGCTATGAAGCAGAAGCAAGGGTAGTTGTTATGTCACCGACTGAAATTGAACTTATGGTTGGCGAACAGACATTGATTTACATATCAGAATATCCGTATTATGATGGTGATTCGGGTATTGAGTTGAAAGTAGTTGATGACTCGGTTGTAAATATTGAAGGTATAGTTCTTACAGCTCTTGCAGAAGGTACAACAAAGATTTATGCAACTAATCAGGACGGTGAAAATATTTATTCGGGTACTGTTACTGTAAAGGAAAGAACTGCTGAAACAACTACACCTGATATAGATGTACCAACTACAACAACTCACATTGTAAATATAGATGAAGTTGCTGTTCCGAAAGACGATTATGTAGATGATGACATGCCGACATATTCTCTTTATCTTTCAAATGTTTCAGCTGAGCCGGGCGAAACTGTAAAAATGCCTGTAAGAATCAAGTGCGACGATAATTTTAATTCCATGAAGATGGATTTAAGCTGGGGTTCCGCAGATTTCGGTTATTCAGATCCATCTGTAGATGAAGCAAATGGAACTTATTGTGATTGTGATTATATTTATGATCATATTTATGATTATAATAGTAGTATAACAGGACTTGAAATAAATGTAAAGAATTATTCAGATTCAGCTATAGCTGACGGTGAAATCGCATATATAAATTTTACAATTCCTGAAAATGCTGAAAACGGAACTGTATATGATATTGATATTTCATCAGTAGATAGATTAATTGATTTTGACGGTAATAATTTAAGTGATACAGTTTCTGTTCACGGCGGTTCAATTACAGTAACAGATTCAAACTCAAGAAAAATTCATCTCTATGAAAAGGATACAGCTGTTATAGAAGGCGATTTAACAAAGTATACTGACATTGTATCAAGTGATGAATCTGTTGCGTATGTCGAAGACGGCGTTATTTATTCGGTTTCAAGCGGTGTTACGGAAATCACTTTATTTGATGAAGAAGGAACATTTACAATAACAGTATATGTACACACACCGGAATACTTTGAGATTGATACTACTGTTGAAAATTCAAAACGTATTTTCGTATCTTCAGAATACTTAACCTATACATCAAGCAATACAGATGTTGCAACATTCGATGATATTTGGACTGAAAATGGTTATTACGATGGAGTTTATGGTCACAAAAGAGGTACAGCAACTATTTCTGCGTATGACCCTCATACAAGTGAACTCGTATGGACAGGCGTTGTAAATGTAAAGTACGGCGAAAAGTACGGCGATTATCTCTATTATGAAAAATATGACAGTGATGATGACGGTGTATACGACTTCATCGAAATTATCGACTGCGATAAAACAGCGACGTCTGTTCACATTCCTGCAGAAATTGAAGGTCTTCCTGTAAAATATATTTCATCTAATGCATTTTATGAATGCACAGAGCTTGCTGAAATTACAGCAGACGAAGAAGTTACACGTATGGTAGATGCCGATTACTTTCAAGATACAGCATGGTTCAAGAATGAACAGGCAGAAAATACATTTGTTATATTAAGCAATGCACTTATTGATGCAAGCACTTATGATGGTGAAGCTCTTGAAATTCCAGACGGCATTGAAGTTATTGTACCTGCTGCATTTAAAGGAAACACAACATTAAAGAATGTTGTTATTCCTGAGTCGGTTGAGGTGGCAGACGCTGCATTCTCAGACAGTGAAGTAAGCGAATCAATAACAATTGAAAATCCGGATTGTGAAATCGAAACTTTATTTACCTGGTGGAGTGCTATTGATACTTATGCTCCGAAAGGTTTGGTTATTTACGGTCACGCTGATTCCACAGCACAGACTTATGCAGAAAAAAATGGACTTACATTTGTTCTTATAGGTTCAGAAGCTGATGTAACAACAACAGTTACAACAGAACTGGGCGAAACAACAGGAACAACAATTTCAGAAGATACAACAACATCAGCAAGCGGTGAAACTCCTACAACTACAACAGTAACAGGCACTGCTCCTCTGGCAGGTGATGCAAACAACGACGGTGATGTTTCTGTCCGTGACTGTGCAACTATTGCAAGATTCCTCGCTGAAAATAAAAAGGACGAACTTCCTGCATGGGCTGATTATAACGGTGACGGTGAAATTTCAGTACGTGATGCTGCGGCTCTTTCAAGAGATATTGCAACAGATAAACTTGAAAAGATACCATTTGCACCGGCTGTGACAACTCCTGCTGAAACAACAGCTCCTGTAACTACTACAACACCTGAAACAACTGCTGTGAATACAGAGGTTACTACAACTACTACGGTTGCTGAAACAAAGGTTTCTTAATCAGCTGAATAAGTAAAAATCCCGATCGGGAGCGATTTCTCGTTGCTCCCGATTGTTTTTTAACATATAACTAACAAACCCTCTTCAACCCACGCAGATACGCATTTGAGAATTATCAAAGAGATAATAATTTCTTACAAATCATATATCTATTCAAATCCTGAAACTACGTTGTTTCGGG
>JAFQBO010000050.1 GCA_017416665.1 Oscillospiraceae bacterium | reverse complement strand
GTCGTCGCTGTATAAAGTAATATTTACATCGCCGCCATCAGATTTAAAACTACTGTCACCATTAATCATACCCGAAAGCTTTAAATCGCCATCATTTTTCAGGATAAGAGAATCAGTAATGAAATTACTGAAAACAGCCATATCCGAATCAAGATTCAAATCCGCATTTTTTGCATCAATATTTACACCGTTGATATTTGCACCGTCATTATTGATTTCCGTATAATCACATGTCAGATTTTTAATGTGATTATCACCATTTTTACAGCTTAAAAATGCCCTTTCAGCGGTAAGATAGCTTACATTGAGTTCGCCGTAACCTGCTGTGATTTCAACGTCCCTGAGCTTTATACCTGCTGGAATATACAAATCAATCTTACCCTTATTTTCACGATAAGCCGGTACAAATATAGTCTGATACCACTTCTGAGTATCATAACGAAGTTTCAGTGTATTATTGCTTGTGGTATATTCAATAAAATCCTTTGTTATGTTTTCGGCTTTGATATTGAAGTCTTTTACATCATTTGTACAAATAACATTTATATCCGCAAGAGAAACATCAACATCAAGATTATAAATACTGCCTGAAGGAACATTGGCTTCAAAATCCGTCAGTTCGAGAGTATTTTTATAATCTGTCAAAGCACCCTTTGCAAGACCTGTAACAATCAAAATTATTCCAATGAGAATTACGGTACATGGAATAATAATTGTCAGTTTTTTCTTTATTTTCATTTTACTGGAGCCGCCTTTCCGGTGAATCGTCTGTTAAACAAAGCAAACGTACCAATCACGGCTTTTTTACAGACAAAAAACACAAAATTCAGCGCCGGCATAAAAAGAAGTACAGGCAGACTGATTAAAATAAGACTTATACCCATAACCACAAGTGAAACTGATGTAAGTGTCATTGCGTACGGGATACTCATACAAAGCAGAATTACACCAACTGCTGCCGCCGCTACAAGCAGACCGGCAACACACAAAGCAAAAAGTGCAAGTATAAGAACAAAAAATATCACAAAAACGGCCAGCAACGGCAGACATAAAACAGAAATAAAAACGGATTTTTTTCTCTGTGACTCGTCAAGCCTGTTCTGAGCATTTTTCACATTTTTTCTTGTTTCATGAACCATACCTGAAAGAGTATGGCGATTTTTATGTAATATTTTTTCAGCAAGCTGTTTCGGTGAACCAAGATTTAAAATTACAAATTTTTCATTTTCAGGACCTGCGTCGTTGAAATATTTTTCATAATACTTCATTGCCGCATTTCGTTCCTTTAAAGGCAATGGCTGAAGATGGTGCTTCAGCTGCGTCAGATAATCATATTTTGTCATATTGGAAGTTTACGCCCCTCTGATATTATCTATTTTATATAATTACTACCATCTTATATTATAACCCAAATAATAAAAAAAGTCAACTTATAAAATCATGAAAAAACGGACTTTTTGCAAGTCCGTTTTACTTAATATTGATAACAAAGTAATACTTTACAGTAACACTTCTGTCCTTTTCACCCCAGTCAACCGACACCTCAACATAATATTTTTTCCCCGATTCTCCGGGCATTTCAAGACTGTTTTTGCTGTCGATAATGCATTCAAAACTGTCATTATAAACGCTATACAACGGCTTTCCGATATATTCCTCCGTATACGAAACAGCAATATTACAGTTTTCATCATCAGGAAAGTAATCAATTTCAGGGATATTTACCGCATTTTCAATTGCAGTAAAGTTTTCGGTCAGACTTTGTTCATCATCAGAATTATAGCTGTATTTATGACCCGGAACCTCGATTATCTGAGAACCGTTTGTAACACCGACATAACCTATCGCCTCATCAAGCGGATTACCACGAGTCAACATCATAAAGCAACCACAAACCAGCATAACCGAACCAATTATGATACAAAGTCTGCGTATCTTTTCGTATTTATCGTATTTTTTCATCTTAGTGATTTTTCAAATTCCTTAAGATAATATGAAACAACATCTTTCATC
>JAFQBO010000049.1 GCA_017416665.1 Oscillospiraceae bacterium | reverse complement strand
GAAAGCTCCGATAAATTTTCTTCAAAACTCATTTTAAAATTTCTCCCTGTCATCAAGAATTTTTGCACGTCTTACACCGTCAGCCATCTTTATTTCAATGTAGTCGCCTTCATTTAAATCAGCAGATTTTGTAATAACATTTCCATCACGGTAAACAAGAGAATATCCTCGGTCAAGCACCTTTACAGGACTCATTGCCTCCATTTTTGAAACAAGTGAACCGAGTCTGTTTTCCCTTTCGGAAATAATTTTTCCATAGGCTGTTTTAAGATTTTTCTCAAGGTTTTCACAGATAAGACTGTCATTTTCCAGCTTTTGCTTTGGTGAAAATCTCAGCAGACGTTCTGTAAGCTTATCAAGCTCTGAACTGTAAAAGTCAAATTTTGAATTAAGACCGGCTCTGAGCTTTTCGTCACAATATCTGAGATGCCCCTCAAGCTGTTCCTTTGAAAGTGAAACAATTTCAGCCGCCGCTGATGGCGTCGGAACTCTTATGTCCGCCGCCAGATCCGCAATGGTAAAATCCGTTTCATGACCGACTGCCGAAATAACCGGCACACTGCTGTTATAAATTGCATACGCAACTGTTTCCGTGTTGAATGGTGACAGATCCTCAAGTGAACCGCCGCCTCTTGCAAGGATTATTACATCACAGTCAAGCTTTCCTGCTTTCACAAGTGCTTCTGCGATTGAATCTGCCGCCTTTTCACCTTGTACAAGTGACGGAACAATTGCAAGTTCACCAATCGGATAACGTCTTGACAGAACATTTATAATATCCTGCAATGCCGCACCTGTACGGGAGGTAACAACACCGATTCTTGACGGAAGCTGTGGAATCGGACGTTTTGCGGATTCATCAAAAATGCCTTCTGCCGCAAGCTTTTTCTTAATCTGTTCAGTTGCGACATGAACCTCTCCCACTCCATCAGGCACAATATCAGTTACATAAACCTGATACACGCCGTCACGTTCAAATACCTGAACCGTACCCATAACAATAACATTCATACCGCTTTCGGGCATGAATTTAAGGCGTGATGCATTACTTTTGAACATAACTGCTTTTACGGCACTTTCCTTATCCTTTAAAGTAAAGTAAAAGTGACCCGATCTGTGGGCAGTAAAATTTGAAATTTCACCACGTATCATAACTCCGTGGAGTTTTGTATCTTCTTTGAATTTGAGTGCAAGGTATCTGTTGACCTGCGTTACCGAAAGTATCAGCATTATTTAATTTTCCTTTTATGTTTTTCAGCCGCAATAACCGCAACTCCTGCCGCATTGTCACATGAAAATTCAGGCTCTGCAAAATATGCGTCAAAAGAATTTTCAAGCATACTTCGTATATATCTGTTCGACATAACTCCGCCTGCGTAAACAATCGGCAGACTGCCATAATTTTCAATCGCTTTTTCTGTCATACACTTTATTGTTTCACCGATAAACTGAAGACAATACTTTGAAATATCTTCTTTTGAAACGCCGTCATCATACATTTTACGGCACTTATTTTCAATTCCCGACAGACAGCAGTCGTTTCCTTTGAGCTTTATATTTATTTTAAAGTTTTTTTCAGACTTTTCCGCAAGCTTTTCCAGTTCCCTGCCACACGGAAAATCGAGTCCCGTCATAACACCGACTCTGTCAACAGCCTGTCCTGCCTTTAAATCAAGTGACGACGAAAACTGCTGTGCATTTATAATTTCCTGCTCATCGGGTGTACAGTAAAGACAGTCTGTTGTTCCGCCGCTTACATGAAAAGCTATGAATTCCCTTTCAAAAAGATCGGTACGGTTACATGAATAAAGTGCCGCCGCAATGTGACCTATCTGATGTGACGTATGATAAAGCTCCGACCTGCCTGTATATGTAATAATTTCCGCCGCTGTTTTACCTGTCAGAAAGCATGGCATATAAGAGCCCTCAATATTTCTTGGTCTTGTGGAAACGCACACAGCATCAATTTTATCTGTACTCAGAAGAAGTTCCTTTAAAATGCCGCCGAGTTGATTTGTATGATGAAACACAGCATCACTCTGTCTGAGTCCACATTCGCCCTTTTTAACCGGCAGAAGTTTTTTACACTGTTTTATACTGTTTGTATCCATTGAAAAAACAGCTGCTGAAGTTGTGTAATTGCTTGTATCTATTCCGAGAAAATCAGGCATTTTCCGTCTGCTCCTGATTCAGCTGTTTTGCAAAAGAACTGAGTACGCCGTTTACAAAACGTGTATCCTCCTTATAGGAATAATTTTCAGAAAGAAGAACCGCCTCGTTTATAGCCGCATTCAAAGGTGTTTTGTCATCATACAGAATTTCAAAAAATGCAATTCTTAGGATTGCGATATTTATTTTTGAAATTCTTGAAAACGCTCTTGTTTTACTCAGTGATGCAATCTTTTCATCAAGCTCATCTGCCTTTGAAAGCACACCCTCAACAAGCTCCTTAACCTCATCGGAAACCATAATTTCATCAATTTCCTCTGCAATTTCGTAAAGCTCTTCTATCGGATCATCACGAAGCAGTTTTTCAAAAATAAGCTTAAACGCATAATCTCTTATTTCTCTTCTTGTCATAAAGACCTCCGTTGTTTTACATTCCTTTATTAATGGAATGTACAGATAAAACCGTACATCCCATAATATTTTAAATCAGTGAAATAATTTTCACATTGACCTTTGTAACCATCACACCAGTCATATCCTGCACATTGGTTTTGATTTTCTGCTGAATTGCTTCACAGCAGTTGAGAGCCTTACATCCGAATGCAAGACTTACCAAAGCAGTTATCTCTGCCGCACCGTTTCTGAATACGACCGATACAGATGAATTCTTTTCCAGTTTGCCTATACATGGTATTTTATATTCATGTATTCCCTGTGTTTCTCTTATTACATTAAGTGTAATATCTCTGATAACATTTTCAGAAACTTTAAGTGTTCCTGTACATTTCTGTGATTTAATATCCATATTGCAATACCTTTCATAATCATATTTCAGATTGGGCAAAAGTACATGAAACGATACTTCCGCCAGTTTACAGTATCATATATTATATTATACCACAAATTTCAGAATAAACAACAGTTTATTGCAAAAATCAATTTTTTTAACTGTTATTTAACCTCAAACACTCTGATATTTTCAGCAGGTACACTTACTTCTCCCAAAATAATATCCTTGATGGCGGCTGCCTGTGCAGTATCAAGACCCTGTGTTTTTACGACAACCTTTGCACTCTCACCATCAAGATAAACAACACAGTCTTCTATGCCCTGTGCCTTGATAAGTGTTTCTATTTCGCCTTCACTTTCAATGAGCTTTGAAACCTCAACGGCATCAAGAGCGTTTGTAACCATTTCGTCCTGTGTAATATCTCCGCCGCCCATGATAGTCTGGAGTGTCTGTACAGCCTCGTCACGGTTGTTCATCTTTTCAAGACGTGCCTGAGCAAAATAATCCGCCGCTGCATCGCCGTTGACAAATTCACTTTCGCCGTAATTTACAGAATCAACATCTTTTGTTTCTGTTTTTTCTGTTTCTTTTTCCGCTTTCTTTTCATCTTTCATCACAGAAATTTCCGCATTGGTTGAAACGGAATCCTTTACTGTAATATCATTTTTTGTAAGCGAATAATTGACGTAAACTGCAACGCCCAGCATAAGAGTAAGACATGTTAAAATAATCTGTTTCTTTCCGATAATTAATGATGGTTTTTTCATAGTTTGTCTCCTTTTTTTACATATTTTTCAAATGATCAATTAAATTGAAAATCAACGCAGTACGCAGGTGAGGTCTGCCGCTTCGGATTTATCCGAAGCGATAAAGGGGCAGGTTTACGATTATATTAAATTTACGGTTTTCTCTGCCCCTTTATCTTGACATTTCTCCGAAATGTCAGGCAGACCTCACCCGAGCTTTGTTACATAAATGTGAGATGGTGAAATCTCAAAAGCTGCTGAAACACTGCTGTAAACCCTTTCTTTTACTATGTTACTGTCGCCTCCTTCACATATTATAACAATACCGCTTATCTGTGGATTTACCACCTTTTTAAGCAGTGCCTGTTTTTCACCTCCCGAACCTATCAGCACATATTCATTTTCGGTTGAAAAATCCTTTTCACCATTTTTGATTTTTTCCTCCTGTGCATATATGTATTCTTCAGTACCGCTTACTGTAACCATCACCTCCGCTTTTCCTACCCCTTTGATTTTACTGAGAATTTTCTCCAGCCGTTTTTCCATATCCTGTGCATAGTCTTCATATGCACATGTACTGACTTTATTCTGAATATCAGCATTTTCACTTTCTCCCGTTTCCTTAATCCCTGTAATCTCAGACAAAAATATAAGAAGAATCCCAAGAAGTCCGACAAATACTATGATTTTTACTTTACCGCCTTTTAAAAACCTTTTCAGATGCCCTGCTGCTTTATTCAACTCTGTTCACCTCTGCACCTTTAAAATTTTCTTCCGTAATTCTTTTTGCCGCTTCAAAATCGTCTCCCTTATAATCCACTCTGTTAATTACTATGCTCCCATCATCCTCAATATTAATATCTGTCGAAACTTTTTCAAAGGATATGTTGTTTTTTTTCAGTAAATCTTCTATAATACAGTCTGTTCTTGACCTGATTTCGGATTTCAGCATCATGTCCGCACTGCTTTCAGCTTCGGTGTAACCGTCCTCTGTCACACTACCTGTTAAATCGGGAATCTCAAAATCTATTCCCGTTTTTATCGCTGTGGCAAGTACTCCGGCAGAAAAAACAAGTGAAAAAACAAGGCTGAGCTGTCTGCTGAATTTTTCTCCCGACTTTATATTTCCTGCTATCGTTATTGCAACGGTCAGTATGCAGGACGTAAAAATAATACTTTTCATAAACTCCATTTTACACCTCACGAAATATCTGTACAAACTCCCATCACAACACCTGTGGATATTATAAACATCAGCATAAAACATATCAGTATCCCGAATGCCGCCGACAGAATTGAATTGATATTTTTAAACAGCTGTACAAGTTTTTTTGCCGTAAAAATCTCCGAAATACTTCCAAGCAGTGAAAATGCAAGCCTGTAAACCAGCGTATGCACAAGAGACGGAAGTAACATTACCGCAAGTGCCGCAATACCAATCCCTCCGACGCCGTTTTTAAGAAGCAATATACTCCCTTTTACCGTGGAATACGCATCTGATGCCGCCGAACCCACAAGCGGTATACTGTTCGACAAAACGTATTTCGCCGCTTTTGCCGTAACCGAATCAGCCGATGCACCGACAATACTCTGTATCGACAGAATGCCTGTAAAAACCGTCATTACGAGACCAAGTCCCCATGTGACAATTTTCCTTACAGCATTTATTATACCGCTTAAATTCACAGCGTCACAACAACTGTCAACAATTGCTGTACTGAGACACATACTGAGCAGTGGCAGAAAAAAATCCTCTGCCGCAGATATTGCAACATTTGAAAATCCGAGAATCGCCGCACTGTAGCCTGCCGCCGCTGTAACGTGTCCTCCTGCCGCTGAAATTCCCGAAAAAACAGGTACAAATCCAAGCATGAACTCACTGCCTTCACTGAGTGCCTGTGAAACAACGTCCATGCATTCACATACGGGTACAAATATTACTCCAACCGCTGAAAGTACACATATTATTTCAAATATACCTGAAAGCTGTCTGTTTTTTACAGTATCACCCATTCCATCAGCAAGCGAGGTCAGTATTATCACGATTATTACAGATATTACAAGTTTCAGCGGTGCATACAGTTTTTCTTCTGTTGTTTCAGTGATTATATCCCATATTTTTGACGGTGTAAGTGACAGTATACTTCTTGGATTTTCAAAGGAAATTCCGTTTTCCTCCAGCTGCTCTCCTGCCGACAAATCCTCTGCACCGCTTGAACTGTAAAAATCATCTGCACTGTAAATTTCCTCTGCCGTTACAGGCGTACACATACCGTACATCATGCACATAAGCATAACTGCATAAAAAAATATTTTTTTCATTCCATTATCACCAATATATTTTCAATCAGACTTTCAAAAAGCGGTATTGAAATCAGGACAAGCTGTATTTTACCGAATATTTCCACAGCCGATGCCGCCGCATTTTCTTTACAGTCACGGCATATATCGGCAGAAAACTGCGTAAGATAACAAATTCCGAGCGACTTGAAAATTATTTTTATGTAGTCACTGTCAACTCCTGCCGTGGCTATAAGTTCATCAATTTTACCGAAAATTACAGGTATGTCCGAAAGCATCAGTATGAATATCAGTACGCATACAATTATACTCAGCATTACCGCCTGTTCCTTTGCATGACGTTCGGTTATCTTGCATATAAGCGATGTACAGATACATATTCCGCACACGCCCACCAGTGCCGTTACCATAAGCCGAACACCGTCTTTACCGTGTCGAACAGTTCACTGATACTGCCTATAATCATCATCAGCACAACAATAAGCCCTGCAAGCGTCGTCATCATTGCCTGTTCTTCCCTCTCCGCACGTTTAAGCACAAGATTAAGAACCGCTACGATTATTCCGATACCTGCTATTTTAAAAATAAGATCAACATCCATAAGCGTTCTCCTAAATTATTAAAATTCCTGTCATCGCACCAAACGCAATACCGAGTGAACGGTACATTTTACCTTTTACTCTGTATTTTTCGCTTTCCTCAGCAATCATATTTTCAATATCACTCATATATATGGCTATAGCAGACAGCTGTCCCTGAACGTCCGTTGTACCGAGTGAACCGCCTATATCTGTCAGAAGCTTTTTTTCCTGTTCACTAAGCCTGTCATCAGATGTTACAGCGTTTTCCCATGCCTTTGGAAACGAACGCATCTGCTTACAGTTTTCCGAAAGCCGTACTGTAAAATCAAGCCTTGAAAATTCTTTCTTTTCCGAAAGCCTGTCTGCTATTTCATGCATTGTAAACGAGTTCCAGCGAATATAGTCCGAAATATCCGAAAGCATTTTATGTATTATAACAAGACGTTCTTTTTTGTATCTGATGCTTTCGGAAAAATACACTCCAATCAGTGCCGACGCCGAAAAAATACACATTACACCCAGAATTTTCAGCATATCAGACCTCCGATTTTTCTGATTTCTTTTACAGTTCCGACATCACTGCCGTTTCCGAGCAGAACAGCATAATCAAATATTCCGCAGCTGACAAGTTTTTTTATGTGTTTACGCTGTAAAACCTCATCAATACTTTTTCCGTGGGCAGACGCAAGAATTTTTACGCCCGAAGTCACGCTTTCAAGTATCGCCTCACAGTCTGTCCGACCGCCTGTTTCATCGCAGACCACTATTTGTGGTGACATTACCCTTACAGCTGTTTCAATGCCGTTTTTTTTGTCATATCCGTCAAGCACGTCCGTAAAAAATCCGACATCATTCTGTGGTACACCATGATAGCAGGAAGCAATTTCACTTCGTTCGTCAACGATGCTCAGACGGTATCTGTTACCCAGAATACGGCACATATCACGTAAAACCGTTGTTTTTCCGCTGAGTGGCACGCCTATAATCAGAACACCCATCGGTTCAGCCCCAAAAAGTTTACGGCATATTTCCTCACCGCAACCGATAATCTCTCCGGCAATTCTGAAATTAAGACTGCTCACAAACTTGAGTGTTTCTATGCTGTTGTACTGACCGACGGCTGTACCGCAGATCCCGACTCTGTTACCACCCTCAAGTGTAATAAATCCCTGAGAAATGTCCCGCTGATGGCTGTGTACGGAGTAGTCACACACCGCATGAAAGGCTTCTGAAATATCCTCAGCAGAACAGTTGATTCCAAGCGTTGGTGATCGGGTTAGTGAACCGTTTGGCGACACGAATACGCTCTCTCCTGCCACAGATACCGAAACAGGACGGTTTGCACGAAGTCGTATTTCGTTTATTTTCACTACTGTTGCTGACGGAATTTTTTTCAGACTGCACGACAGCTTTTCGGGTAAATACTCCAGAACCTTTCTGAAATTTTTTGTACTGTTCATTTTTTCACTCCCTTATTGTTTTAATTTTATTCAATAAGGCAAAAAAATAGAACTCCTCAAAAGAGAAGTTCTCAGTTTGTCGAAAAAGTTCCTGTCGAAAAGATTTTTCAAAATTAAAAGTTTCGGTCAAGCCTTTTCAAAGGCTTGCGGAATCCAAAGGCAGAGCCTTTGGTCGCCGTCCGCAGACGGCGAAATTTTTTGCCTAAGAGGCGCATTTACGAGGGGTGAATTGACAAAACAGCCCAGTGGGCTGTTTTTCAAGAGGGGACGCTTTGCAAGAGAAAGCGTCCCCT
>JAFQBO010000008.1 GCA_017416665.1 Oscillospiraceae bacterium | reverse complement strand
TTCTTCTCCCGAAGTACGTTTATTCGTTCCATTTCCTTCATTTTAGCTCGCCCTCATCAGAAAGCTTTATTATTATATCACGACTATTTCCTTTTGTCAACACCTTTTTACAGTTTTGGAAGAAATACTAATTTCAAAATCTAAAATCCGTTTTATTTGTCATTTTTCAACATTCAATGCATAAATTTCATATCTCTATTAATTTATTTATTCATTTGTATCAAAAGACTTTTATTTTCTGAAAATATATGTTATAATAGTACTATAATTATATAAGGAGAAAAAACATGAAAAAGACAAAACTGGTTTCAATTCTTACAGCACTTACTATGATAACTTCATACAGTGCAATTGCAACAGCATATTCGCTGGGAGATGCAAACAGCGACGGCTATGTAAATGTGCGTGACTGTGCCCACATTGCAAAGTTTCTGGCTAAAAGAAATGGTTCTTCCCTGCCGGAAACTGCCGATTACAACAGTGATGGTACAGTTGATGTAAGAGACGCCGCAAAACTCGCTTCGGATATAGCTAAAGGAAATATCACAAGCAATTCCGAATTTGAATATAAAGGTAAACTTGCCACCGGCGGAGATGTCATGACGATTATGTGCCATACCGGTGCTGATCTTGATCCGATGCTTGAAGCATGGATGGAAAATGAAGGCTATACGGAAGATCAGGTACAGTTTTTAAATTTCCAGGTTGGCGGTGGTGAAGCTGCTACACTTTATGAACAAACCATTCTTGGCGATTATAAACCTACCTCCATTGGTGAGAATGTACAGATCGACATGTTCCTCGTTGAACCTGACTGGGCACATATATTTCTTAACAATGACAATTTTACTGCACCGATTTATGATCTTGGCTTTACAGAGGCAGACTTTAAAAATCAGTATTCATTCTCAAACGAACTTGATACAGATTCAAATGGCGTTTTAAAGAGTGTTTCATGGAAAATTTCACCGGGTGGCTGGTGTTACAGGACTGACCTTGCCGAAAAATATTTAGGTGTAAAGTCACCTGAAGAAATGCAGGAGCTTGTTTCAGACTGGGACAAATTCGAATCAACTGCAAAAAAAATCTATGAAGCCTCAAACGGAAAGACCACAATTACGGCTACAAATTATGGCATGGAAAATGCTTATATAGGAAGTCGTAGCGAACCTTTGATTGAAAACGGCAGATTTACTGCTGAAAAATTCATCAAGGATTTTATGAACCTTTCAAAACGTATGAACAGTAACGGATATATAAATCCAAATATAAACGCCTGGTCATCCGACTGGTACGACCTCGGACAGACTGACAGCAATATGGGATATTTTGTACCTGACTGGGGATTCGGTTCATCAATACTTGAAACAGCAGCAGGCGGTGAAAATGGTGCAACATACGGAAAATGGGGTGCTTGTCAGGGTCCTTCACCATACTATTGGGGCGGAAGTGCAATCTGTGTCACACCATTCACCGACAACGCTGACATGGTTGCAAGCTTCATAAATTACTTTGCTGTCAACACCGATACAATTAAATCATTTGCACTTGATAACAGTTATTCAAATAAATATTTTATGAACAATCAGACAGCTATGCAGAAAATTATTGATGAAGGGCATAATAAAAATCCTCTTCTCAACGGACAGGATGAATACGCTGTTTTACACGAAAACGCAAAAGCTCTTGATCTTGAAAATTGTATTACACCATATGACAGTGACATTTCCATAGCACTTGCCGATGCTGTCGGAGATTATACCAAGGGCGAAGTCTCAACGATTGAAGAATGTTACGAAATATTCAATAACAGATTATCAGAGCTCTTACCTGAAATCACTGTTGAATAAAACAAAAACTCTCTGCGGTAAATGCAGAGAGCTCAGTTTGTCAAAAAAGCTTTTATAAGTAATTTCTTCAAAATTAAAAGTTTCGGTCAAGCCTTTTCAAAGGCTTGCGGGGTCGAGGGGCAGAGCCACT
>JAFQBO010000001.1 GCA_017416665.1 Oscillospiraceae bacterium | reverse complement strand
GACGTGCCATATCCGTATTGCTTATGGGACCGCCGGGAACGGGTAAAACAATGACTGCTCACGTAATAGCTGATATGCTTGAATTACCGCTTTTCCATGCGGATCTTTCACAGATTTCTGACAAATATATCGGTGAAACCTCAAAGCATCTTGATTCAATTTTTACAGAGGCTGAGAAGTCGAACTGTGTTCTCCTGCTTGATGAAGCAGATGCTATATGCGGTAAAAGAAGTGATGTACAGGATTCAAAGGATCGTTATGCCAATAATGATACAGCCTTTCTTTTGCAGCGTCTGGAACGTTATGATGGCGTAGTTGTTTTGTCAACAAACTTTGTCAACAATCTTGATAATGCATTTTTGAGACGAATGAAGTTTATCATTCCGTTTTCAATTCCTGATGCAAATGTGAGAATGGAAATCTGGAAAAGCTGTTTTCCGGATGAAATGCCTGTTTCTGATGATATAGACTTTGAATACCTTTCACAGCAGTTTGACTTTACAGGTGCAAATATAAAAAATATAGTACTTGAGGCGGCATTTCTTGCGGCATCCGAGGATAAGCCTGTTGACATGAAACATATTCTTCGGGGAATAGGTAATGAATATCTGAAATTTCAGAAACGTATTCTGCCGGGTGAGTTCGGTAAATACAGTGATGAATATAATGATATTATATCAAACACAATATTATGATGTTGTTTATCGTAACTTTTTTGTAATAGAAAATTCCGCGTTATCTCCTTGTATCAAGTAAAACCATTGTCTCGATTCTTGTGATTGTAAAAATTGAAAATAGTATGGTATAACTAAAATTCTTGGAATAGGTGATATTCTAAAAGAAATGCTTACAAATGTTATTGCAACTGCTATTGAAGGTGGTGGGGTAACTATAGGTGATAAAGCTATTGTTACTAAGAACTTGTACCAATAGGATTTGTGCATAGATTTTCGAGCATAATTTTAATCATAACAAGGCGAAATTTTGCAGGTTTACTTGATGTAAAGCAAGAAATTTCAACGCAGTTATTATGGCAACACCGCACTATTACAAAGGAGAGCGTGGCAATAAACCATATCCGTTGGAACTGATGCTGAGAATTTTCATACTTCAAAATGTGTATACACTTTCCGATATGGCAGTAATGAATGAGATAATGGATAGCCGTGCATTTTCGAATTTCTGCGGTATCAATTCACTTGATGAAGCACCTGACGGTGACACTATCGGACGTTTTCGCAATCTGCTTACAAAGAATAATTTACAGGAAAAGATATTTGCAATGGTTGTAGAAATTCTGATGGAACGCAGTTTGATTCTGAAAAAAGGAACAATTGTAGATTCTACTTTCATTGAATCTCCGTCCTCTGCGAAGAAACATGATCCCGAGGCTCATTCTGCGAAAACAGACTGCTAAATTGAATATTATGTTTGCACTGGCAAATCTATATTTGGTTGACAGAAAATCTCTGGCAGTCTGATTCAGTGTGCCAGCAAATATTGATTTGAACATAATTATGCACCTTTGAATTTTTTCTCAAAGGTGCTTTTTATTTTTGCCTATTATGTGGTGTTGCCTTAAATCTCTCATTTTCGTGTGTCATATGGCAAATGAGCATAACTGTGGCTGTACAATTTGTCCACAAGGGCCTATGGGACCTGTCGGACCTCAGGGACCTATTGGAGAAACCGAACCTCAGGGGCCTGTAGGGGAAACCGGACCTGCAGGCGGTCTGCTGGGATAAGCAGAATTTTACGCACTTATGCCACCTGACAACGCTGCCACTGTTGCACCGGGAACAGATATCAGCTTTCCTCAGGACGGTCCAAACAGCGGCACAGGCATCACAAGGATAAGCGGCAGTTCATTTAATCTTAGTGAAATCGGCATCTATTTTGTTGAGTTCTTTGTAAGTATTGATGAGGCAGGACAATTACCTCTTACTCTTAACGGTGCAGATTTGGAATATACCGTGGTTGGTCGTGCAACCGGTGCATCACAGATTGCAGGAACAGCAATTGTAACCACAACTATAATTAATTCTATTTTAACTGTACAGAATCCGTCAGGGAATGCAGCCGCTTTGACTATTACACCACTTGCGGGAGGTACACGACCTGTTTCTGCTCACCTTACCATTATGCAAATTGGATAAGACAGTCTGACTGTTATTTTATTAAAAGGCACATTTTTCAGCTATATGATAAAATGTGCCTTTAACATATTACAGATAAGTGCATATAATAATAAACGGGAGGTGAGGTTATGAATAAAGGTATTGACGTTTCCACTCATCAGGGTGTCATTGACTGGAAACAGGTGAAATCCGATAATATTGAATTTGCTATTCTTCGTGCCGGATATGGACGAGAGCTTTCACAGAAGGATGCCCGATTTGAACGAAATTATGCCGGATGTACTGAAAACAGCATTCCCTCAGGTGCTTATTGGTACAGCTATGCATTGACAGCCGACGATGCCAAAAGAGAAGCTGAAGTCTGCATAAAATCTGTCAGCGGCAAGAAATTCGACTATCCGATTTATTTTGATATTGAAGATAAAACCCAGCTTGGCTTATCTGACAAACGACTACAGGTTATTGCCACAGCTTTCTGCAGTTCTATGGAAGCAGCAGGTTACTGGGTTGGGATTTACAGCTACAAATCATTTCTGGAATATGTATTTACTTCTGATTTTCTGAAACGCTATGCAGTATGGGTTGCACACACAGGTGTAAAAGAAACTGATTTCAAATATGAACATGGTATCTGGCAATACAGTCATACAGGTACTGTCAAGGGTATTTCTGCTGATGTTGACTTAAATTACAGCTATGAAGATTATCCTACCATGATGAAAAAGGCTGGGCTTAACGGTTATGCAAAATCAGCTGTACCGCAGTACAGGAAGCACACAGTTTCAAAGAACGAATCCCTTTGGGAGATTGCCGAAAAATATCTTGGCAATGGAACAAGATATAAAGAGATAAAAACACTCAATAATCTTAAATCGGATGCTATTTATGTAAATCAAAAATTAAAAATCCCAATGAAATAAATATTGCTTTCATGAGGATTATAAGCCTAAAAAAGAAAAACATATCACCTTTATCACTATAAATCCATAGTGACACATGTGATATACCTTATCCAAAAATTCAAGTCTTTAACCTCGTATTTCAAGGTTAAGGGCATTTTTTTCAGTAACAAAGAGATAAAGCGCACCAATTATACCACAATTACTTCAGTAATAGAAGTGATATATTTCATTTTAAACTATGGGCATTTTTACTGTTGTAAATGTACGCGATTACATTCAGTGCAAGTGCCCCTATCCAGGCAGCAACTTCTGCGTACGCAGTTGCTTCAAATCCGATTCGTGGAACGCATACTACAATGACAAGAATTCTCAGTGCCATTTCAAGAAGTCCGGAACACATCGGAACAAGAGGTTTGCCCATACCCTGAACAGTACTTCGATAAACAAACAGAAAATTCAATGTAAAGAACAAACTACCACTTATTCGTAAAAATCGCACAGCTAATTCGATAGACTGCTGACCATTAAGCAATATTTTTGCAAGTGCTTGCGGAAAAACCACCATAATCATACCCAGCACAAGATATGATACCAATCCAATCATTAAACCTACACGAACACCCGATTTAATACGGTCATATTTCTTTGCACCATAATTCTGGCTTGTGAAAGCGGTCACAGCAAACCCTGCTGTGACAGACGGTAACATAAATAGATTTATATATTTGTTGCACGCTGAATATGCAGAAGTATAAACAACACCAAGAACATTAACATAGGATTGAACAATCATACATCCAACTGCAGTAACAGAATTCATACAAGCCATAGGAATACCGTTTTTCAGAAGTTCAAGATATAATGAAAAATCCTTTTTGAAATCCTCACGGGTAAGCTGTACGCTGTCTGTTTTTCTCAGACGGATAATACAGATAATAACAGAAACAATCTGTGCAATAATTGTAGCAATTGCCGCACCTCCTACACCCGTTTTAAGAATAAAAATGAAAAGACAATCAAGAATGATATTAAGAGCGGACGAAATTATAATTGCAATGAACGGTGTTTTACTATCTCCAAGAGCTCTTAAAATACAGGAACAGAGGTTATATGCCATTGTTACTGTTAATCCGCCAAAAATTATGTATCCATAAATCAGGCATTCTCCTATGATAATTTC
>JAFQBO010000007.1 GCA_017416665.1 Oscillospiraceae bacterium | reverse complement strand
TTTTGTTTTAAAAAAGAGCCTGTTCACATAAAAAATTAATGTAAACAGGCGATGAATTCAGACATGTTTTTTTCTGTAGGCAAGACAGGTAGTGTTTTCAGCTTTTTTGAACTGTCTTGAAAAATAGCTTTGATCATTGAATCCGCACGCTTCTGAAATTTCCTCAATAGATTTATTGGTATAAGTAAGAAGTTCCTTTGCGTACTCAATACGTTTATTTAAAATATACTGAATAATAGTAGTACCGAAAGTCTTTTTGAATTCACGGGTCAGATAAAATTTACTTATAAAGAAGTTTTCAGCAAGCTCATCAAGATTAATCTGTTCTGTAAAATTATTATCGAGATATTCTCTTATAGTGAACAGTTTGTGCTTCGACTTGTTTGTACAGTCATCATATGTATTATTGTTCAAAATCACTGTTGTAAGCAAATCGGTTACAAGCTTTGCGTTAAGCATATCCGTTGCCTCCGAACGATGAAGATTGTTATCAACAATTTTCGTAAGAATGACACGGATTATTTCAAAATTCTGCGGTACAAATATATTATCCATCTGTTTCAGAAAAGTTTTATAATAGTATTCTGACGAAGGACCATTGAAATTAAGCCATGTTACTTCCCACGGCTCATCAGGATCGGGAAGATAATGATTAGGTTTGCTGCAATCAAAAAAAACACACTCTCCCATTGATACATTATTAAGTACATCATTATATTTAACCATCCCTTTTCCTTTGGTAACTATCATAAAAAAATAATCTTTATAATACTTCTTTTTCTGACGAGGGCAATTTTCAGACGTAAAATGTCCGGCACGAGTAACATGAAACATTATATCAGATACTTCTTTTTTTATTATGTTATCAATGTATATATATTTTCCGTTAAAAAAATCAGTTGAATTATTCATAAAAAATCCTCACATTATAAAAAATGTCGTAAAAACAAATGTTTTACGAAGATTATTTTTAAAAATTTGTATTAATTATAACATATTTGCAAGAGTTTGTCAACATAATTTTAAATTATATCTTTACAAAATATTTTAATTGTACATTTTTTACGTCAAACGCAAAAAAGTTCTAAAAGAACGCAATATTATTGATTGAAAAAAGAATAAATGTAGTGTATAATTTATACATTGCTGTGAGACTTAAAAGACATATCGAACGTGAAAAATATTGTTAAATCACAGCATAATACAGAATTACACCTATTTAGCTTGCCTGGTCGGAAACGACGGACAAACTCTCCATTCAGTTTTTATGACATAAAAAAATTTGAACAATATTGCTATACAGTAATAAAAGTCTGATAAGCATGTTAGTCTTATCATTGTAATAAATTTACCAGTCCGTGCAAATGCTTAAAAGGGATATACTACCGGGTATATCAGAGAGGCCTTTTAAAGTCTACCAGATGGTATGAATTCTGTATAATATCAAATAAATACAAGTTTTATTCTTTAGAGGGGCGGAATAAGACTTGTATTTTTTTTGATTTTATGGTATTATATAGGTATTACTATATGCTACGGCAAATTTAGGAGAGTGTATTATTATGAATATTGCAGCAGCACAGTCAGGAGGGCCGACAAGTGCGATTAACGCATCACTTGCCGGTATTTTTTCAGAGGCTAAAATGACAGAGTCCATCGACAGAATTTACGGCTCAATCAACGGCATTGAGGGTATCATCAACAGCAATCTCATTGACCTTGATGATGTTATCAAGTCAAATCACGATCTTGAAATCATGAAACTCACACCGTCAACTGTTCTTGGTTCATGTCGTTACAAGCTTCCTTCATACAAAGATGATAAAGAAGTATACGAAAAAATTTATTCATGCTTCAAAAAGTTCAACATCGGCGTTTTCTTTTACATAGGAGGAAACGATTCCATGGATACAGTTTCAAAGCTGTCCGACTATTTCAGGGAAAATAATATTGATATTAAGGTTATCGGAATTCCAAAGACCATAGACAATGACCTTGTTTATACAGATCATACTCCGGGATTTGGATCGGCGGCAAAATACCTTGCTGTTACTTTACAGGAAATCACAAGAGACAGTTCTGTTTACAATCTTCCGTCTGTTACGGTTGTTGAAATCATGGGACGTGATGCAGGCTGGCTCACAGCATCATCATGTGTTCTTCGTGCGAACGGCGAATGTACTCCACACCTCATTTATCTTCCGGAAGCTTCATTTACAGATGAAAAATTCATAAATGATGTACAAAATG
>JAFQBO010000048.1 GCA_017416665.1 Oscillospiraceae bacterium | reverse complement strand
TGTGTTTTTATATATCGGATATGCCGCACCGCACATTACAATACCAAGAATTCCGACAATAATACCAAGCACAAATAAATTTGTCCAGACCATTGTGCAGCACATACCAAATCCAAGGATAAGCGACCCCGGTATTCCTATTGCAAGAGCACAGGCAATACCTTTGCTTTTAACACTGCTGTCCAGCTTTTTTATCTGCTCAAGCTTTGACTCGGCAGAAGTCTGAGGAGCGTATTTCTTTCTGATTTTTTCAATCTCCGCATTTCTTGGTGCAGAATAAGTGTATTCAAATTTGTTTTCCATATTTATCTTCCTTTCTGTATCTTATGTCTGTATTATAAAGCAGGTTTGTTTGAGATATTTTTGCGAAATGTTTGAGAAATGTTAAATTCGGAAATATGTTCAAAAAATACTATATTACTCAAAAATGCAGCAGGGCATACATATTCTGTAACCTTGTTCAGCATACTCAGGCGAGAACTTCGGACATTATTGCAAATGCTCTTGATTTCAGTAAAAAAAGAGTCTGCTGTATAATAACAGCAGACTCAGATTGTCGATAAAGTTGCAATTGAGAAAAAATTGCACAAAAACGCTTGACGTTAAAGTTTAGGTCAAGCCTTTTCAAATCGCTTGAAAGCAAACTGCGTTTGCTTAGGTCAAAGGGCAGACCCTCGTCGTATGTCATCGAAGATGACATTTAGCAGAAGGGCGAAATTCCTTGCCTTATCAGTGTTCGTCACACCTCTAATTACACTGCTGAACGTGGTACATATACAGATACTACAAAAACAAAACGTTCACAGCGTACACTGAAAATTGCTCCGTATATTATGGAATTACTTGCCGAGCTTAAAGCCGAGCAGGACGCTAATGCGATTAAATACGCTAACCTGTGGGTTGAAACGGACAGGCTTTTCACCAAGTGGAACGGCGAGCCGATGAACAACAACACTCCCTATGACTGGCTCAAGGAATTTTGCAGTAACAACGGACTCCCTTTCTATGGCTTGCACAGCTTCCGCCACCAAAACACTATGAAAACACACTTATTAAATTGTACGAATATAAACTATATCTCCCTGCATAGAACAGCGGCAGTTCAGAAAGCGAACCGCCGCTGTTTTTATAATTTAATATGCTTAATAATCGAATTATTGATTATTAGTATAACCTTTATCATATAATTTATGAGAACTCATTGACTTCTCTTCACTTATAACTGAATCCAAATTTATGTAAATGACGTTAAAAGGGAAATCAGATAAAGTTATACCGTTACCATATTCATCCGTAATTATAGGGGTTTCTGTATCATTTTCAATTAATGATGATATAATGCTTGTAATGAATTGACGGTCAGAATCTGTAACCGGATTACCAACAAGCATATTATTAGCTGCTATTTCGAAATCATCTAGATTATCACAAAAAATCTTTTCTTGATACCCATTAGTAATTTTTGTTGCAGGATTATAAGCTACATAATGTAAATAACTTCTGTTTTTTCTAATAGAGTTAATATTTTTAACATTATATAAACTGATATTGTTCGCAATGCTATATACCATGTCAAACCCCAAAGTGTCTTTTTTAAATATACCAAATGTACCGATTGAATCTGTAACATGGTTTTGTAGTATTGTGGAATTTATTGCAAAACCATTTATACCTGTGATATATGGATACTGTGAAAGCAAGTAGTGTTGGCGAAGATTGCATTTAAAATGTTGATTGCGTATACCATTTTTGTCGTATTTGGCTTGAAGAAATGTATATCTTATTTCTTTTTGCTTTTCTTTATTTTCTTTTTCAAAAATCAACAGTAAATCACATAATTCACATACAACATTTCCTAAAACAATGCTTGGCAATTTATAACTAAAACTTACTTGTTGTTTGTTGCCATGATACTCTTTTACATAAGC
>JAFQBO010000416.1 GCA_017416665.1 Oscillospiraceae bacterium | reverse complement strand
CAGACGGCGAAATACCCCCATCGGAGGCGCATTTACAAGGGGTGAATTGAAAAACAGCCCAGTGGGCTGTTTTTCAAGAGGGGACGCTTTGCAAGAGAAAGCGTCCCCTTACTTTGGTCGTACTTAAGTTTGCCTGCCGATTTAATCGGCACGAAATTTTAATTTTAGGTTTTTCTACAGTCTGGCAGGCGACTATTGGTCGCCCGTTTGAATTTATATTTATTTTATAGATAACGAATTGTCAAAGCTCTTGATTTATTTCTGTAAATGTGGTATAATTTATAATAATTGTGCGGTAAAATTCCGCAGATTTAACTTGAAAGGATTTTTAGATATGTCAAAGAAAGACAATAAACAGCAGAAAAATTTTGAAATACCACGCCCGGTATTCCCGAAGCGTGCGGTTGTTACAGGTGGTATGCCATACGGAAACAAGGAACTTCATTTCGGTCATGTTGGCGGAATGCTCGTGTTTGCCGATACTTATGCACGTTTTCTGCGTGACAGAATAGGTAAGGAAAACGTTATTTTCGTAAGCGGTACAGACTGTTACGGTTCACCTATCGCAGAGGGCTGGAGAAAAAAAGTTGCTGACGGCGAGTTTGAAGGTACACTTGAAGAATTCGTACAGTCAAATCACAATAAGCAGAAAAATACACTGAATTCTTATGGTATTTCACCGAATCTTTTCGGTGCATCAGGACTTGGACGTTCAAAGGAAATTCATGCTGAGCTTACTCTTGAAGTCTTGAACGCTCTCTATGAAAAGGGTCAGCTTGACAAAATTACAACAATGCAGTTTTTCGACGAAAAAGCAGGCGTATTTTTAAACGGCAGGCAGGTTGTGGGTAAATGTCCTGTTGAAGGCTGCACATCAGAAAAGGGTTATGCAGATGAATGCGATCTTGGTCATCAGTACATGCCTGAAAATCTTCTTAATCCTGTAAGTACACTCACTGGAGAAACTCCGACAATGAAGCCTGTTACAAACTGGTACTTCAGACTCCGTGATTATGAACAGCTTTTAAAGGAATGGATTGAACTTCTTAAGAAAAGAAAAGACGTTCGACCTGTTGTGCATAAAACAATTTCCGAATTCTTACAGCCACCTGTAATTCACATCAAACGTGAATTTGAAGAAAAGTATTTTACACTCAGGGATTCCATGCCTGAACATGAATACCTTGAAGAAAAGAAAAAGCCGTCATTTACCATTAAATTTACTACACTTTCTGCCTGTGACGATGCCTGCCGTATTCTCACAGACAACGGCATCAGATACAGAACAGGTAAAACACTCGTTCCGTTCAGACTTACAGGAAATATTGAATGGGGTGTTCCTGCACCTGAACTCGAAGATTCAAAGGGTCTTACAGTATGGGTATGGCCTGAATCTCTTTGGGCACCAATTTCGTTTACACAGGCTTATCTTGAACAGGAAGGCAGAAACCGTGACGAATGGAAGGACTACTGGTGCAGTAAGGACGCAACCGTTTATCAGTTTATCGGACAGGATAATATTTACTTCTATGGCATTGCAGAACCTGCTATCTGGATGGCTCTCCAGAATGCTGAAAACAAAACAGCTTCTCCTGATGAGGGTGAATTACAGATGCCGATTATCGTTGCAAATCACCACATTCTTTTCCTCGACAAAAAGGCTTCAAGCTCAGGACAGGTAAAACCTCCTATGGCTGACGATCTTCTCGATCACTACACACCTGAACAGCTCCGTATGCACTGGCTCGGTCTGGGTCTTGGACAGCGCTCTGTAAGCTTTATGCCAAAGCCGTATAATCCTGATGCAAAGGCTGAAGATGCAGATCCGGTTGTTAAGGATGGTCTTTTACTCTCAAACGTTTATAACCGTATTATCCGTACAGCGTTCTATACAACACAGAACAATCTTGACGGTATTATGCCTGACCTTGCTCCGGAAGAAAATTTCCTTGCTGATGCTGAAAAGGCTGTACTTGAATATGAAAGACATATGTCAAAGTTTGCATTCCATCAGTGTACTTATGTACTTGACAGTTATATCAGAAATGCAAGTAAATATATGGCAAAAACACTGAAACCTGATACACAGTCAAAGGAAGAACTTTCACAGACTCTTGCAAATCTTTTCTATATGATCCGTATTACAGCCTCACTGCTTCACCCGATGGCACCATTCGGCACTGAAAAGGTAAGGGAATATTTACAGGTTGACGAAAGAATCTGGTCATGGGATACCATTTTAGAACCGCTGACTTTCTTTACGGAAAATAATCACGCTCTCAAATTCCTTCCACCTCGTACAGACTTCTTTACACGTCATGAAAGTCAGTTTGCAACAGAAGAATAATTATAGTAAAAGGGACTGCAAAAGCAGTCCCTGAATTTTTAAATTGAATTATTATTGAAAGGATTCATTCCGTCATTTACAGGAGGCTGCATGAAATTTCCATCATGAGGAACAGGCGTATTTCCATCAGCAGGCATTTCCATACCGCCTGTCGGCATATTCTGAGGAGGTTCACCGTTAAAATTTTCCTGCATATTTTCATCGTGGAAATTACCCTTCATACCGTCTCTTCCACCGTGATTCATTCCGCCGTCCATCATACCAACAGAACCGTTTCCTATTCTTGTGATTTTATCTGATACTGTAACTTTTTCAACAAGTTCACCGGAGTTGCTGTTGGAGTTTTCGGTGTAGTTTTTCCATAAGTAAGAGTCGGAATTTTCTGTGTTCACACTGCCGCCGCTGTAGACACTGTATTCTTTGTTATCAGCAATTTCAGGTGAACTTATAACTACAGCCGAATATTTTTTTGACGGAGTGTATGCACACATTGTTTCACCGTTTTCATTCTGAACGTAAACAGGAGTGTTCGCAGATTTTTCTTCATCAAATGTTACCACCAAAACATTTTGCTCTGAACTGTCTGACGGAGTTTCGAGCATTCCCGAACTTCCTGCCGCAATAAGTACACCGCCGTTCACTTTTATTTCCAAACCTGAATCAAGTGCGGAATTACCGTCGTTTTCAGGGCCGTCAACCAGCACAACACCGCCGTTTACAGTCATTGTGCCGTTACTGTCAAGAGCGTCACCACCCGAATTTACATATATTTTTCCGCCGTTTATGTTAAGCTCACAGCCTTCAGTTGCCGCCATAGGGTTCATGGTGTTACCACTGCCGTCACTTGAATTGAAACCATCATCAGATGCAGTTATGTCCACAGTTGCGACGTCAACATCAATTACAACCCCTTCGATACCCTCATAGGAATTTCTGATAATTATATTTCCGCTTGAGATTTTGACGTTTGCATCACTGTGAATACCGTCATCACCCGAACTGAGTGAAAAATCACCGCCGTTTATGTTAATATCAGACGTTGAATGCAAAGTATCGTCAGAACAGTCGGCGTTTATTGCACCGCCGTTTATTATTATAGTACTGCCTGACTTGAAACCTTTCTGACTTTCAAGTGTTTCACCTGTACTTTCATCAGTAAGCTCGTCTCTGTCGGCTCTTTCACCGCCAAATCCGTCAAAATTTCCGAAATTGTCGGGTATGACAGCTTCGCCGTTTTCGTCGGTAGGTGTCTGCATATCGGGTGGTGTAAAATCTCCGTCAAATGGAATTTCAGGCATTACTATGTTACCGTCTTCATCAGTAGGAACCTGCATTTCGGATTTGTCAAATTTTTCTCTGCCACCCATCTGACCGAAATCCTGTGTTTTTGTCGGGGCAGAAGCCGCACCGCCGCCTGTTGTGATATTGAAAGAACCGCCGTTTACCATGAGGGAGTTCTCTGACTGTACAGCATCATTTTCAGCAGTAATATCAAATTCACCGCTTTCAAAAACAATGTAGCCCTTGTCGGTTTCTTCAGCATTAGATGACTTTATACCGTCTTCACCTGCATTTATTTTAAGAGTGGTATTCTGTACAACAACTGAATCCTTACCCTTTATGCCGTTTCCTTTTGAAGTAATGCTTATATTGCTATCTGAAATTCGCAGGTCGTTTTTGGTTGTTATGCCTTCGTTATAATTTGCATTTATGGTAAGTGTTCCGCTTCCGTTCATGGATAGGTCATCCTTGCTGAAAATTACAGCATCAGGTTCATTTTCATCAGCTGAATCAAAAACGTAGTTTTCAGAATCAGTCAGAATGTTTTCAGTTCCTTCGGCAAGTGTGATAAGGACGTTTTTTGCGTTTTCGACAAATACAGGCGAGGTTGATGAATTTGAAATATCAACACCGTTAAACACAAGCTGTACATTTTCATCGCAGTTTACATAAATCTGTCCGTCATCAAGCTTACCGCTGAAAACGTATGTTCCCCCTGAGTTTATCGAAATTTTATTGTTTTCAAGTACGGCGTTACTGCCGCTTATTTTTGTATCTTTATTGTCAAGTGAAATCTGAGCAGTTGCATTGCTGTAATCGGTTTTCAGATCGAATTCAGAAAAGTAGTCGGAGGTTGCTGTTGCACTTGAATTTACTGTGGCAGAAGTTTCAGCTGCAGTGGTGTTTTCAGTGGTGTTTTCAGCGGTCTGCTCAGAAACGGAACTGCTTTTGTCCGAACAGGCTGTCATCATGGTTGAAATTATTGTTATTGCT
>JAFQBO010000415.1 GCA_017416665.1 Oscillospiraceae bacterium | reverse complement strand
CTGTCTTTGTTGACAACCGAAACTGTAGTTGCCGTTCCCATATCAATTATTATAAGAGGTGTGCCGTATTCACTGACAGCACCTACAGCGTCAGCTATACGATCACTACCGACTTTTGATGGTTCATCGGTTTTAATGGTGATGTTACATGCTGTTTTATAATTTACAATAAGCGGAACAACGCCGTATTCCGATGAAATCACGTTTCTGATAAGCTCGGTCATGAGTGGTACAACCGACGATATAACCGCACCATCAATTTTGGCAATATTACGGCTGATGAGCATTTTTGTAATTTTGTCATGATAGTTAATTTCAATTTCAGAAATATCCGTCATGCACTTTTCCACAGCAATTATTTCGTCGTTGTCAATAATACATATCCCGACGGTTGTGTTTCCTATATCAACAGCGAGAATCATCTTATTTCACCGTGCTTTTCACATGAAATTATTTCGGAAACTCTGTTTTCGCTGTCAACCAGTACAACCTTCGGCTGATGGCTTTCGATTTCTTTTTCGTCCATCTGTGCGTATGCCATAATAATTATAATGTCACCTTCTGCCGCACATCTTGCCGCCGCACCGTTCAGGCAAACCACACCTGAATTCTTTTCACCGCTTATTGCGTATGTTTCTATACGACTTCCGTTTGTAACGTTTACGACCTGTACTTTTTCGTATTCAAGTATTCCCGAAGCCTCAAGAAGTGCGGAATCTATTGTAATACTGCCGACATAGTTAAGGTTTGCCTGTGTTACAACAGCTCGGTGAATTTTGCTTTTGAGCATTGTAAGAAGCATTATTTTTCGCTCCCTTCAGAAATAAAATTATCTATAAGACGTGTTTTACCGATATAGACAGCCGCCGCCACAAGAACGTTTCCGTCCAGATTGCTGACAGGCACGATGCTGTCTGCATCAACAGCTTTTATATAGTCAATTTTTGCAAGCGGTTCACTCTGAATCAGTTCTGTAATTTTTGCAATGAGTGTTTCAGCGGACTTTTCACCGTTTTCAATCATTTTTCTGCCTGTTTCAAGAGCCTTTGAAATAACAACTGCCGCTTTTCTTTCATCTTCGCTGAGATAGGTATTTCTTGAACTTTTTGCAAGACCGTCTGCTTCTCTGATAATAGGACAGCCGACAATCTCAACACCTATGCTCAAATCTCTTACCATTCTTTTTATAACAGCAAGCTGCTGTGCATCCTTCTGACCGAAGTATGCCCTGTCAGGTGTAACGATGTTGAAAAGCTTGCTTACTACAGTACATACGCCTTTGAAATGTCCAGGACGTTTAAGACCACAGAGTTCATCTGTCGGACCTGTCATATCGACGTAGGTTGAAAAGTCGTCCGCATACATTTCAGAGTCAGACGGAGCAAATATAAGGTCTGCACCTGCTTCCTCACACTTTTTTGTATCTCTTTCAAGGTCTCTCGGATATGAGGCAAAATCTTCGTTCGGCCCGAATTGTATCGGGTTTACAAAGATGCTTACCACTGTACGGTCATTTTCGGTACTGCGTTTTATAAGGCTCTGATGCCCTTCGTGGAGGTAGCCCATTGTTGGTACAAAACCGATTGTAAGTCCCTGTTTTTTCCAGTCTGTTACGATTTCCCTAACTTCTTTTATAGTTTTAACGATCTGCATTTTGTCTACATTCCCTTTCAAGCTTTTCAAAATCTATATTGTCATTTATTTTAAAGGAGTGTTCCTCAGACGGAAAAACTCCTGATTTCGTCTCATTGATATACGCTCTGAACGCTTCGGTCATCGCTTCACCGATATTACCGAATTTTTTTACGAATTTAGGTGTAAAATCCGAATACATACCGAGCATATCCTGATACACAAGAACCTGTCCGTCACACTTGTTACCTGCTCCGATGCCTATTGTCGGGACAGTGAGAATATCCGTGATATATTCAGCAAGTTTGTCCGGAACACATTCCATAACCACAGCACAGGCTCCTGCTTTTTCAACAGCCCTTGCATCATTTATAAGCTCAAGTGCCGCCTGTTCACTTTTTCCCTGAACCCTGAAACCGCCGAACATGTTTACCGACTGCGGAGTCATTCCGATGTGTCCCACAACAGGAATTGAACTGTCCGTGATTGCCTTTATATGCGGAGCGAATTTTGTTCCGCCTTCAAGCTTAACGGCGTTTGCATGACCTTCCTTTATAAGCCTGCCTGCATTGAAAACGGCGTCATAAACGCTTGTCTGATACGACATGAACGGTAAATCCGCAACTATCATCGCATTTTTTACACCTCTGCTGACAGCGGCTGTATGATGAATCATGTCCTCCATTGTAACGGAAAGGGTGTCCTCATATCCGAGCATTACCATACCAAGTGAGTCGCCGACAAGAATCATCTCGGCTCCTGCATCGTCAATAAGTTTTGCAGTAGAATAGTCATAGGCGGTAAGCATTGTTATGCGGTCATGCTCTGACTTTTGCTTCATAATTGTTGCAACCGTATTTTTCATTAGCCTTCCTCCGTACTGATTTTTTGCTGCCATGAAAAAAGTTCCGACAGCTATACATATACATTATACCACTTTATTCCCTAAAATACAAGAAATATTTTTATTTGTTCTCTTTAAAATAAATATAGGCAGTAAGCATAAATTTATATTTGCCGGTGTCCCGACCGGACATTTTCAGATTTTATTTAAGCATAATTATATTTTAACTGCACGATGGTTTATCGTAAGGTAAATTTATATTTACCGATGTAATTTTATTTGGCAAAATGATATTTGTAGGGGACGGCGCCTACGACGTCCCATTAATTAAATGTAATTTTCGACGGTGCGTCGAGGGCGCCGCACCCTACAAATGAT
>JAFQBO010000414.1 GCA_017416665.1 Oscillospiraceae bacterium | reverse complement strand
TGAAAAACAGCCCACTGGGCTGTTTTTCAATTCACCCCTCGTAAATACGCTTCTAAGGCAAGGTGTTTCGCCGTCTGCGGACGGCGACCAAAGGCTCTGCCTTTGGATTCCGCAAGCCTTTGAAAAGGCTTGACCGAAACTTTTAATTTTGTAAATGCAGACTTTTTCATAAACCGAAACTTGTTTTAAAACAGAGTTTTAAGTCAACACTGCACAAAAAAACAGTTTTTATACTGTCTTAAAGGAAAATATTCACAGCTGTAATAAATACTGCTCCGGGTATTCCAAGGATAAGAGAAACAGCCGTATTAAAGAGGTTTACGGGAATTGTGATTCCTATGTAACTGCCAAGATAATGAACTGCAACAAGTGCGATACCTCCCGAAATCATTCCTGCAAACGCAGAAATTACAGTATTCTTTCTCTTAGCGTAAAATTTAAGCATTATAATTCCTGCAGCAATCCATATACCGATAAAAAAATATTCTTTCATTTTATTCACTTCACTTTACATTAAAATATATCCGAGTGCGATTAAAAGCTTTAAGTCCGCACCTTCCTTTGCGAGAATTACAATAAGCATAATAAGCATCAGCCTGTCACTGTCAATCCTGCCATCAGAAAACACGCCTGAAAGTATGTTATTCAACGGATTACTGCACTCTGACTGATTTTCAGATTTCAACGGCTGGGATTTTTTATCTGAATACACAGGCGGTGTTTCTTTCCGGATGTTGTTTTGCTGTCGCTGAGCGTTGCTGTGCATTTCCCTTGTACGTCTGAGAGCGTCTTTCCGCATCGTCTCAATATCCGACTGACTGTATTTCACATTTAATCACCTGCCCTGAAAAAATCGTTCATAAGACCACTTTCCTTCAGTATTTCCCACACCGAAAAAAGACGGAGCATTTTTACAGCCTTGTCAACCCTTCCACGCCTTTCTTCTTTTAAGAGAGGTTTTAAAGCAATAAGAAAACCCGATGTCTTATCATCTTGTGTCCTGCTCATAATATCCTGTAGTTTCATAATCATTGAAATGTCAAAATCGGGCATGAAACTGCCCTGTTCGGACTGATTTTTACAGTCGCTTTCCTTTGTTTCCTCAGAGGAGGAGAACATCTGTGCAAGTTCACTCAGCTGTTTCATGCTTTCCTTGTCAGAGAGTATCTCCTGTATTTTCGCCGACATGTCTTCCACGATGATGACCTCCTTCCTGCCGATTCAGATATATGTTAGAACTTATTCTCATAGAATCTAATGCTTGTATTTTTATCAAATTTTGTGATTACTGCGTTAAAAAATCTTGCCTTACATCAAGTAAGCCTGCGATTTTTTGCCTTGTACTCACAAAAATTATGAAGAAAAATCCAAGCACCATCTCTATGAGAACAAGTTCTTACTTTCCGCCCGTAAGCTTTTTGTAAAGAGCCTGTGCCTGCGGAGTTGAAATAAACTTCTCCATAAGTTTCGGATTTTTAACTATCATGTTGAATTTTTCCGATTCAGCCTTACCCATACTGTTCAGTGCGGCATCAAACTTCCCTTCCTCAAGCTGTTTTTTGAGTGTTTGCGGAGGAACATTAAGTTTTTTGCTTAAAGTGTTCAAAAGCTCATCAGCTTTTTTGGGGTCGATTTTTGGCATAAAAAATTACCTCGCTTTTTAATAATTTTATCTCCGAAATTATTGTAATTATTATATATTTATGTTATAATTTCCTTATATATAACAACTTTACAAATTTAATTTTACGGAGAGATTTTTATGAAAATTATAGTTATGTCCGATTCACACGGCAATCTGCGTTCGCTGAGTCACGTTCTTGACGATTTTCACGCCGACATGTACATTCATCTCGGTGACGGCGAAAGAGAACTCAATACCTATTGCCTTACGCATCCCGACAAAAACATTTACCATGTAAGCGGCAACTGCGACCATATGTCATTAAGCCCAGATGAACTGCTTACCTCACCCGATGACAAAAACGTGATCTTTG
>JAFQBO010000413.1 GCA_017416665.1 Oscillospiraceae bacterium | reverse complement strand
TGCACCGTCACGGAGATACTTTATGACACCATGATACCTTTTGTCAAATACATCTCCCGGCGGCAGACAGAATAACGCTCTTCCCTGTTCAATCGCATGATTTGCTGTAATAAGTGCACCGCTTCTTTCGTCTGCTTCCGTTACAAAAGTACCTAAAGACAAACCCGAAATAATTCTGTTTCTGTTCTGAAAGCAGAATCTGTCGGGATGCGTTCCCGGAAGATATTCTGTAATAACTGCACCCTTTACGGCTATAAGCTTTTTTGCGTCTGCATTTTCCCTCGGATAATCCACATCAAGACCGCATGCAAGAACTGCAACCGTGCACCCGTTTTTCGACAACGCTCCTCTGTGTGCCGCCGAATCAAGACCAACCGCAAAGCCACTGACTATTGCTATATCCCTTGCGGCAAGCTCCGCACAGATTTTTTCGGTAACATCAGCACTGTATGCCGACGGCGTTCTTGTTCCGACACATGAAAGTGAAAGTTTATCAAGAAAATTTTCAATATTACCCATACAAAACAGTACGGCAGGAGGATTGTAAATATTCCTGAGCAAAGGAGGATAATTTTTATCCTCAAAGGTTATAATCCTGTAGCCCTTTTCATCGCAATATTCAATTATACTGTCGCACTGTTCTATATGAGTTGTGGAAATTCTCTTTCGTTCCTTTTCGTTGAGAGACATGTGCTTTGCATCACATACAGCCTCATATGCCGTTTCAATATCCCTGTAAAACCCTACAAAGTCCCATATTCTTTCATTTGAAGTCCCGAACGCCATTACGAACCAAAGCCAGTAACGCACATTACTCATTTTGTCAGCTCCCACATAATTATTCCTGTTGCCATTGCAGCATTGAGCGATTCTATATTGCCGTTCATCTTTATTGTGATACTATAAGTGCATTTTGATACAGTTTTTTCCGACAGACCATTCCCTTCGTTTCCGATAAAAATTGCTCCGCCGTTACTGAAATCAACCGACTTGACGTCACACGCTTCCATATTCACAACCGCCGCATAGGACGGTATCTGTGCCGCTGAAAGCTTCATAAAAACATCATCTTCCTCAATATCTGAAAATACAGGTATTCTGAAAACAGATCCCATTGTGGCTCTTATCACCTTCGGGTTATATATATCACATGAGCCTGAAAAAATAACACCGTCAAGACCCATAGCATCAGCCGTTCTGATAATCATACCTGCATTTCCCGGATCCTGAAGTCCCGAAAGAACAGCATATCTGCCATGTGCTTTCAACGTTTTCAGCACACCGCATTCTTCCATAAAATCGCATTGTGCAAAAACACCCTGAGTATTTCCTGTATCAGAAATTTTGTTTCCGAGTTCATCTGAAATACGGATTATTTCTCTTGATCTATACTTTTCAAGTTCACCGCAAAACTTTTCAAGTGCCGATTCCGTAACAAGAATTTTTGTCACGGGAGCATTATTTTTCAGTGCGTCAAAAACCAGTCTGCTTCCCTCAAGAACGAATTGCCTTTTCAGTCGTCGTTCTTTTTTTGAAGTCATAAGCTTTCTGAAATTCTTTATCACTGAATTATCCTTTGAAGTTATATGCTGAGAAATAAAATCCATAAATTCCACCTGATTCACTCAAAAACTGTTTACCATATTTTAAACGAAAACACGCCCTGAATAAATTTAGAGCGTGTTTTTAAACAAAATTAAAGTGCAGCCTTTGCCTTTTCAACAATAGCTGTGAAGCCTGCAGGATCGCTGATAGCGATTTCTGAAAGCATCTTGCGGTTAAGTGTAATACCTGACTTCTTAATTCCGTTCATGAACTGTGAGTAGTTCATGCCGTTAAGCTTGCAGGCAGCACTGATTCTTGTAATCCAGATTCTTCTGAAATCTCTCTTCTTCTGCTTACGGCCAACATATGCGTAGTTGCCTGATTTCATAACAGCCTGTTTAGCCATCTTGAAATGCTTGCTCTTAGCGCCCCAGTAGCCCTTTGCAAGCTTGAGAGTTTTATTTCTTCTCTTGCGAGTCATCATCGCACCCTTAACACGTGCCATAGTCTATTACCTCCGTTTTAACTTCTGTTATTACATGTATGGAATTAACTTCTTTACTGTAGGTGCATTTGTTTCACTGCAAACACCTGAGTTACGAGCAATTCTCTTTCTCTTTGTATCCTTCTGTGTGAGTCTGTGTCTTTTATTTGTGTGCTGATATTTAACCTTACCGTTCTTTGTCAGCTTAAAACGCTTCTTAGCGCCTGAATGTGTTTTAACCTTAACCTTTGCCATAACTTTATCCTCCTTTATTTATTGGACGTCTTCGGCGACATAAACATAACAATGCTTCGTCCTTCCATTTTAGCAGGCTTATCAACAGCACCGAACTCTGAACAGGCTTCCCTGAATTTTTCAAGTAACTCCTCGCCGAGCTGCGGATGTGCAATTGCACGCTTACGGAATCTTACGGAAACCTTAATCTTGTCTCCGTTTTTCAGAAACTTATGTGCCTGATTTACCTTTGTGTTGAAGTCGTGTGTATCAATTGCGGAAAACATTCTGATTTCCTTGATTTCAACAGTCTTCTGGTTCTTTCTTGCTTCCTTTTCCTTCTTTGCCTGTTCAAACTTATACTTGTTATAATCGAGTATTCTGCATACAGGTGGTTTGGCTGTCGGAGCAATCTTTACGAGATCAAGATCCTTTTCATATGCCATTTTCTGGGCTTCTTTTGCGGAAATAACCCCTACTTTGGTTCCGTCATTGTCAATCAGAAGAACTTCCTTGTCTCTGATTTCTTCGTTAATCTGCAATTCCTGCTTGCTAATGGTTAAGCACCCCCAAAATTATATTTACCGAAAACAAAAATGAGTGCAGATTAAATCAGCACTCATGAATACGCAAAACGATCTTAATATTTTCAAAATAAAACCGTAACTACACTTTCATATTAACCGCTTTGATTGTTTCATCAGGCGGTGAGAACTGACATTCTGCTTTGTTTTTACCATATTATTATATACCATATTTTTTCATTTGTCAAGTACATTTTCAATTTTTTCTCATACAACAAAATCGCATATAAAGAAATCAGTGTTTTTGTACAGTTTTAACTAAAACCAGTCGTTCACGGTCTTTTTTATACCCATAAACCACTCAACACACTTGAACCTTACCTGATATTTTTCAGGACTTTTCATTACATCCATCTGTTTTTCATCAAAATAATTTTCAGCGACGCTTTTGTCCGTTTCCACTTCCTGTGCAGCAGGAAGACAGAGCGGCGGATACATTACACACCACCAGTTTTTGCCTTTGGCATCTCCTATTGTCACACGGATTGCATCATAAGTTCCTGCCGGCATTGTAATGTCACCATACTCACGGTTGTCGAATTCCATATTCACAACCTCTGTGTTCACGCTGTAATCGTATCCTTTTTCGTGAATCACATCAAGAGCGATCGAATTTATCTGCTGTTTCTTTTGGTCTGCACATGTTTTCATTTCAGCAAGTGTTTCACAATCTCCGAACAGCTCCTCCGAATTTTCGAGAAGCCTGTCCCGAACACATAGCTTTAGTGCCTGATCCTCGTCCGAATCGGAATTTGCAAGAATATGCATTCTCAGAACCTCATTTTCAATGCTGTAGAGAGTTTTACCAAAATCAAAAAAATTCGTAAAAATAATACTCGCAACAAGTCCGCTTAATAAAATAATGTCTGCTTTTTTCATGTCAATCACCTCGTATTGAAATAATTGGCATAAAATTACAGGTTTATTCAGCCTGATATGATAATAAAAATAGCCGCCATACTTCCACATAGGCGACTATCTCCTGGAAGGGAGCGACAGACATGAACTATATAACACTTTCTGAATTATTGCAGTACACAATAATGTTGATTGCTTTTGCAGGATTTTTATATAAAATCTTTCGTAACGGAAAATAACCACCCTC
>JAFQBO010000412.1 GCA_017416665.1 Oscillospiraceae bacterium | reverse complement strand
TTGCGATAACCTCATCTGTTTCAGTTCCACGTTTTCTGAGTCTGCGTTCAAGCTCGGAAATCGTCGGAGGCACGACAAAAATAAAGAGTGCATCAGGACAAAGTTCACGAACCTTCATAGCTCCCTGAACCTCAATTTCAAGTATTACATTAATACCCTCATTCATTTTGTCCTCAAGGATTTTTTTCGGTGTACCATAATAGTTATCACAGTATTTTGCATATTCAAGCATGCCATCCTCAGCGATAAGCTTTTCAAACTCCTCTGTTGAGATAAAGTGGTAATTTACACCGTCCACTTCGCCCTCTCTTGGCTGACGTGTAGTAGCCGAAATTGAATAGTAGTAGCTTTTATCTTTTAAAATCTCGGCAAGAATTGTTCCCTTTCCACAGCCTGATGGTGCAGAAACAACAATCATACGACCTTTATTCGTCATTTTCATCTTCCTCCTTATTGTCAGAATTATCAAATCTTGCAGTAATGGTTTCGGGCTGTATTGCAGAAAGAATAACATGGTCACTGTCCATAATAATAACCGCTCTTGTACGTCTTCCGTAAGTAGCGTCAACAAGACGTCCGTCATCCCTTGCATCCTGCACCAGACGTTTAATCGGAGCAGATTCCGGACTTACAACCGCAACAAGCTTTGACGATGAAATCATATTTCCGTAACCTATATTAATTAACTGCATAAATCCTCCATACTATTATTCTATATTCTGAATTTGTTCTCTGATTTTTTCAACTTCCGACTTCATATCAACAACACATTTTGTAATTTCAACATCCTGTGCCTTTGAACCCATAGTATTAATTTCACGGTTAATTTCCTGTACAAGGAAATCAAGTTTTCTGCCAAGCGGCTCATCCGTTTCAAGAAGATCCCTGAACTGTGAAATGTGACTTCTAAGACGTACTGTTTCTTCGTCGATAGCGATTTTTTCAGCAAAGATAGCAGCTTCTGTAATGATACGCTGTTCATCAATATTTTTTTCGCCAAGTATTTCTGAAAGCTTTGCGAGTAGTCTTTCACGATATTTTTCGGCAGTCATCGGAGCAGCTTCCTCTACCTTTTCGAGAATAGTCTCAATGTTTGCAATTTTTTCAAGAAGATCATTTTTAAGAGAAAGACCCTCCGTCTGACGCATGGAAACAAATTTTTCAACCGATTCCTTTGCAACCGTCTGAACGTATTCCCAGATTTTTTCTTCATCATCAGCAATTTTCTGCACATTGAATATATCAGAAAACTTAATTATTCTGGAAAGTGTCAGATCGTCCTCAAGACCAAGCTCCTTGTTTGCCTCTCTCAGAGCGTTGACATATCCAGCCGCCATGAGCTTGTCAATATTGATATTTACCTCTTTTCCGTTAAGGTTATTTATCAGGACATTGACTTCAACCTTACCTCTTGAGATGCTTCCCTTCATGAAAGCTTTGAGCTTTTCCTCAAGGAATCCATAAGCACGAGGCACTCTTGCATTAAACTCGTAATATCTGTGGTTTACAGATTTTATTTCAACGGTTACATCATGCATATCAATTACAGACTGTGCTCTTCCGTAACCAGTCATACTGCGAATCATAGTAATCTCCCTTCATTAAAAAATATTCCATCACTTTATTATATCATTACTAACAAAATAAATCAAGTGATAACGACAAAAAAATCCGATCTAATCTAATAGAAAAGACCGGATTTTGTAAAAATTATAAAAAGGAATTAAATGAAAAACCTTAAACTCAATTTATAATTACTGTGGACCTAACTGATCCTGTTCGATATTGTTGAGGCAGTATTCAATAAGCTTGTTAAGGTCAATGCTGTCGATAGCATCATCATAAGCAACGTTAGCCTGTACCTGAGCCTTGTTGATTGAATCTTCATCACCATTACCTACAGGATAGATGTCAGCATTTGCAATATACTTAGAAAGCTTTGCAATATCAGCAACTGCAACTGAACCGTCAAGGTTTACGTCACCATAGAGGTAATCTTCACCTGGGTTGATTGAACCTACAGGGATTGTTTCTGATGGATCTGTGCTACCTGATTCTGTAACTGTAACTGTTACTGTAGCTGTCTGTCCGCCTGGTGTTGTAACTGTAACTGTTGTTGAACCAACTGCGTTACCTGTTACCTTACCTGTTGAATCAACTGAAGCGATTGAATCATCAGCTGATGTGAATGTTGAACCTTCAACGTTTGAAGTGATTGAACCTGTCTCACCAACAGCAACTTCGATTTCTGATTCAACCTTGAGAGCTGGTTCAATGATATCATCATCGCCGTCATACTTATCAGCCTGGAGGTCTGGATAGAGTTCAGCCATTGTACCGAGAGCGAGGAGGTAGTCACCTGCATGCCAGAATCTGTGGTATGTGAGTTCTACTGTTTCCATAGCTTCCTGCTTCTTCTTCATGTCTTCTTCTGAAGTACCGAGTGAAGCGAGGTTGTTTTCTTCGTAAACCTTCTTGTATTCTAAATACTTTTCGTTTTTGTTGTACATTGAACGGATGCTGCTGAATGTAGCACCTGGAGCAAGTGTAT
>JAFQBO010000411.1 GCA_017416665.1 Oscillospiraceae bacterium | reverse complement strand
ATAGGAAGAAGACCAACTGCTGTAAGAACAGAAAAACGTCCGCCTACATCATCAGGAATAACGAATGTTTCATAGCCTTCAGTATCAGCAAGGTTTTTAAGAGTTCCTCTTGCCTTGTCTGTTGTACAGAAAATTCTGTCCTTTGCACCGTCTCTGCCATACTTGTCTTCAACAAGCTTCTTGAAAATTCTGAAAGCAAGTGCAGGTTCTGTTGTTGTACCTGACTTAGAGATAACGTTTACTGCAATATCCCTGCCTTCACAGATAGCGAGAACTTCCTGAAGATATGTCGGATTGATGTTGTTACCCACATAGTAAATATCAGGAGTATCCTTCTTCATGTTGTTGTAGAACGGGGACTTGAGAAGTTCGATAGCCGCTCTTGCACCGAGGTATGAACCACCGATACCGATTACGATAAGAACGTCTGCTGACTTCTTAATCTTTTCAGCGGCAGCCTTGATTCTTTCAAATTCTTCCTTGTCGTAGTCAACAGGAAGGTCAAGCCAGCCAAGAAAATCGTTTCCGAGACCTGTTCTGTCATGGAGAAGCTTTGCCGCTGCTTCAACCTGTGCCTTGATACCTGTCATTTCGTCTTCATTGATAAATTTCTGAACGTATTTGCTGTTTACTTTTAAAGACATTGTTATTTTTCCTCCAGTCATCTATTTTCAGACAGCATTAGATTTGTGTAAGCTGTCAATAGTTTTTGAGTTTCCTACATCTATCATTTTACTATATTTCCATATTATTTGCAAGTGATAACGCAATAATTGTTAAACACTCACATTTACATCAGGTTTTATTTGTACATAATTGACAACACTTTTTTTACCGAACCGACAAAATCTGCTTTTTCAACTGCATCACACGCAACAAGATTTGTTTCATAAAGCAGACTGTCACCATTGTAAAAACCAACCCTGCCGACAAGCTGTCCTTTTTTCACAGGAGCATTTATATAATTCGGAATCAGAACCGCTGTGCTCAAATCGGAACAACTTTTCGGAATAACGAGCTCTTCGAGCTTTTCTGCCCTTATCATAACAGCCGTCTGCTTTCCGCCGTGGACGGACACCGGTCGTAGAAATTCATCCGAAAACGCAGGTGTTGTAACCTTAAAGGATGAAAAGCCTGTTCCCATAAGTGATTTCGCCATGCCAAAACGTTCGTCCTTGTCGTCACAGCCCATAACAATGCTGATAAAGGATGCACCGTCCCTTTCAGCAGAAAGAACCAGTGAATATCCTGACTGTTCCGAGCGTCCAGCCTTCATGCCTGTGATGCCTTCATAGGTTCTCACAAGCTTATTTTCGTTTACAAGTTCTGTCTGCCCGTCACGGACATTTTCGATCCAGGTTGTAAAGTATTTACACAAAAAATCATGCTTTAAAAGTTCACATGCAAGCTTTGCGGTATCTTCTGCCGTAGAGTACTGACCATCAATATCAGCGTTTCCTGTACAGCTCTTGTAAACCGTGTTTCTCATACCGAGTTCAAACGCCCTTGCATTCATCATGCCGATGAATTCCTGCTCAGTCTGACCGATATGCTCCGCCAGAACAATACAGGCATCGTTTGCGTTTCCTATAATAACCGCCTTGAGAAGTTCATCAACTGTAATCTTTTCACTCTGCATAAGCCATATTACAGCACCTTTCTGCGTATTGGCATTTGCACTTGTTGTCAGAACAGTATCTGTTGAAATGTTTCCATCAGCGATTTCCTCAGCTGTCAGAAGTATTGTCATAAGCTTGCACAGAGAACCCTGCGACATTCTCACACTGCCGTTTTCAGACATTATAACATTTCCTGTCGTAGCCTCTGCAAGCACTGTAGAAAGCACATTTTCTTTGCTATCCTGCTCTGCATACACCTCAGAACAGATACAGAAAAATACTGTAATCACAAATAAAACACTGAAAATTCTTTTCATAAATTTCCCCTTTTTAACTATTATAGATGTAAAACGGGAAAGTTATGCTATTTTCACAATCAATTATTTTTTCTTTTTTGAATTCTGTATTATCGAAAAGATCATTTCAGCATCTTTAAGAGAAATGTTCGCATCATTTTCCTTTGCTACCTGAAGAAGTTCTTCAGGAGTCTGTGCTTTTTTAATCTTATTCATAAGCTCTGATGTAATTTCCATATTAAATCCCCTTAAATTATGTGAATTACATACATTATATCACATTTAAACATAAAATGCAATATTTTTATGGGATTTTTTGTTGTTTTTTTTGAAAATTATCTGTTATCTATCTTTTCAGGATACATGTCATGATTCCATAGTCTGTTCTCTGCAAGCTGTTCATATTTAGTACCCGGTTTTCCGTAATTGCAGTACGGATCAATCGAGATGCCACCTCTTGGCGTAAATTTACCCCACACCTCAATATATCTCGGATCCATAAGCTTTACGAGATCCTTCATGATAATATTTACACAGTCTTCATGGAAATCGCCATGATTTCTGAAACTGAAAAGATAAAGCTTGAGTGATTTGCTTTCCACCATTTTCACATCAGGTATATATGAAATATATATAGTTGCAAAGTCCGGCTGACCTGTAATAGGACAGAGACTTGTAAACTCTGGACAGTTAAACTTTACAAAATAATCGTTTTCCGTATGCTTGTTATCAAATGTTTCAAGTACCTCCGGTGCGTAGTCATCACAGTATTTTGTATTCTGATTTCCGAGCAGTGTCAGATTTTCTTTTTCTCTTTTTTCCATAATTACTCCTTTACAGCAGGGTCTGATATATTATTAAGCTCAAAAGCCTTTGCCCTGTCTATACACGTTCCACACTTACCGCAAGGCTTTTCTCCGCCTTCATAACAGCTCCATGTAAGCTCATAAGGTACGCCCAGCTCTGTACCTATTTTCACAACATCAGCCTTTGTCATGCCAACAAATGGAGCCTCTATTTTAAGTTGCTTTCCGCTTCCTTCATAAATTGCCGTATTCATTGCATTGTTGAACACGTCCGAACAGTCGGGATATGCACTGCCTGCCGCATCATCAGAATGTGCTCCGTAGTAAATAACACCGCATCCTCTGGAAATGGCTATTGCCGCCGCTGACGACAGAAAGAGTCCGTTTCTGAAAGGCACATAGGTTGAAACAGGCAAACCATCTGTTTTTTCAAGCTGATCCGCATAGGATTCATGCGGAATTTCTTCATCTGATGATGCGAGCAGTGAACAGTCTGAAAATTTAAAAATAAGTGACAGATCAAGATCGGTTTTCTCAACTCCGTAATAATTTGCAATATTTTCAGCCGCCTGAATTTCCTTTGTGTGCTTCTGTCCGTAGGAAACAGAAAGGGCGATAACATTTTCTTTTCCGTATTTTTTCACAGCAAGTGCAAGACAGGTCGCACTGTCAAGACCGCCGCTGAGTAAAACAAGTGCTTTCATATATCCTCCTTATTTAAGCATAAGCATAAGTCTGTTCTGTAGATTTACGTCTGTTTTAAAGTTGCCTCTGAGAGTTGTTGTGCGGGTAACAGAACTGTTGCTCTTGATGCCTCTTGCTGTCATACATGAATGTTTACCCTCAATGACAACGGCTACATTGCGTGTTCCTGCCGCAATAGATATTATTTCAGCAATATCCGAACCTATTCTTTCCTGTAACTGTAAACGCTTCGCCGCCATTTCGGCAATACGGGCAATCTTTGAAAGTCCCAGAACCTTTCCTTCGGGAATATACGCCACAGACACCTTCATATCATACATAAGAGCGAGATGATGCTCACAGTGTGAAAAAATATCAATGTCACGGACGATAACCATATCACCGCCGTTGCTCTGACAGTCAAATGTCTTGCTGAACATTTCCGCAATATCCTGATTTGTGTAGTTCATACCCTCAAACATTTCTTCGTACATGTTCGCAACTCTCTCAGGTGTTTCGGCAAGACCTTCCCTGTCCGGATCATCGCCGATTGCCATAATGATGCCACGAACACATTTCATTATTGCTTCCTTATCAATCATACTTATACTCCTTTCATATCCGGATCCCATATTATTTTGTGTAACTGCAACTGTAAATTCACATCATTAAGTTTGTTGTCAATCATAAAATCAACTATTTCCTTTGGCTCAATACTTCCGAAAACAGGACTTATATACACATTTACTCTGCCGATGAGATTATACTTTTCCATAATTTCCTTTGCATCAGATAAATCAGACTTTCCACCTGCAACAAACTTTACAGTATCATTTTCAGAAAGCAGGCTGTAATTACCTTCACACATAAATTCTTCCATATTACTTGATGCAAGCTTGCAATCCATTGTAAATGACGGACGATTTTCAATGTCACAGAACGGTTTTAAGTCAACCGATCCGTTTGTTTCGATTTCACAGTAAAGTTCCCTGTCTGCACATATAATCTCAAGCAGTTCCTTTATATTTTCCTGTATAAGCGGTTCTCCGCCTGTAAGGGTTACGTTTTTAACGCCCGTTTCCTTTATGTAGGAATAAATTTCCTCTGCTGTCATTTTTGTATGTGGTGCAGTTTTTTCGTCACAAGCCCATTTTGTATCACAGTATGAACAACGCAGATTGCAGCCTGTAAATCTGATAAAAACAGCAAGCTGTCCTGCCTTTGTACCCTCTCCGTTTATGCTGACAAATTTTTCTGCTACATTAAACATCATATCAGTCCTCTCCGTACATAGCACAGTTGTTCGGTGTTTCATAAACAGCAACATTACTTGGTCGGTAGCCTCTTTCCTTGAGTATCATATAAAAATGTCTTGCAAAATTTTCGGCTGTCGGTCTGAACTGCACCTCAACAAGTCTGAAACCATCACGCTTTAAGCACTCAAGT
>JAFQBO010000410.1 GCA_017416665.1 Oscillospiraceae bacterium | reverse complement strand
GGTTCTTTCAGGGCGTTCGGTGAAATGTGGATAAATCCCGATGAGGAAGACAAGAAAACCGAAAAGGATTCAAAATCATCGTCAGCAGGTAATGGAAGACTTATTCATATGCTGCTTGTTGCAGACGTTCCCGATGTCGGACGCTTTGAAACTGAACTGTATATCAGGGACAAAAGAATTAATATGTGTATTCTGTGCCCTGCGGCAGTTGAGGAAAAACTCGATTCAATAGCGTCGGATATGCGAAAGGCTATCAGTTTTTCGGATTATGGTTTTGAAAATATTAAGGTGGGAAGACTTGAAAAGTCAAGATCGCTTGTTGAGGTTTTCCCGACTCTCCCGCAAAAGAGGATGGGCATAAATGTTAAAATATAACAATAAACAAAATAAAGCCGTTGCTTTGAAATATAACGCCGATACCGATACAGCTCCTGTTATTATTGCATCGGGTTACGGCGAAGTGGCAAATAAAATTATAAATATTGCAGAAGAAAACGGAATACCGGTTTATCGTGATGACAGTGCGGCTTCACTTATGTGTATGCTGGATGTCGGAAGTCCCATACCGCCTGAGCTTTATGAAGTTATTGCGGCTATTTACTGCCAGCTTCTTAAGAGTTCGGCAAGTCTGAGGGATACAACCGGTAAGAATAACAAAAAAAATAAGTAATCGGAGGATTTGATATTACTATGATGCCTATTGAAAAGGAATATGCCGAATCAGTATGTGAAATCAAATCAATGGAAAACATATTGCTGGCTATCGGAAAAATCAAGGAAGTAACTGACAAGTATATTAAAATCTATAACAGCAAAAAAGAATTAAGAATTATGGACTTCGGTGAGGCTGTAAAGATTAACATCTTCAACACCAAGCTGGGCTTTAAGGTTATTGTCGGAAATATTTACACATCTACTAAGGGTGAACTCAGTCTTATGAATGTGTCTATTCTGACAAACAAGGAAAGACGTAATTTTTTCCGTGTTGACATGAATGTGGATGCTAAGGTTATCTACAGAAAAAGAGGTCCGTCAAAGGAAGCGGACATCAAGGTTCTGGATATGAGTCTGAGCGGTCTGCGTTTCAAGTCAGACCATGAATTCAGTGAGGGAACGCTTGTTTCGGTTGTGCTTAAGCTTACTCCGAACGGTCATGGAGTCGGAAAGGAACATACATTTCCGTGTGAAATTGTAAGAATTATTCCTAATGAAGATGAAAACATGTTCCAGTACGGATGCAAATATATGGGCGACCATGATGAGTCATCTGATGCACTGTGTTCATTTCTCTTTAAAAAACAGAGAGAAACATTAAACAGTCAGAGAAGTCTGTAACTTATACTATACAATTTATACTGCTATATTACGATATGAGGGAGGTTTGGTTATGGCATTCGATTTTTTAAAAAAAGGTTTTTTCAAGAAAAACAAGGAAACCACTCACAGTGAAGAACATTCAGTTCAGGATATTTCTGAACCGGTTGATCAGGAAGACATGGCCGTAAAAACAGAAGCTTTGTATCAGACACAGGAAGAAAAAGAAAATGCTATAAAGGAACGTCTTTGCATTTCTGAAAATTCACCGCTGAAATTGCTGTGGAATGTTTATTACGGTAAATCAGATGCGGAATTTAAACCACTGGAATACGTTCTTAAACCGATTATTGAAACAAATACACGACTGAATGAAATCAGTGAGTCGCAGGAATATGAAAATTTTGACGATAATCAGAAGGAATTTCTGGAATTTGTTAAAAAAATCCATTCAGTTTCTGTAAAGACACTCAAACAGCTTTTCCAGGAATCACTTGAAGGCAGTGTTGATGATTATTCCAAGAATATTGAAATACATGCATTTGATTCTGTCCTTCAGAATGCAACTGAGTTCAGTTCGTATGATGAGTTTAAGTTTGCATGTGAAAATAATCGCAAAGAATTGCGTAAAAAACCTGTGGATGCACAGATTATTCTTTATACTTCAAAGGATAAAATTCATGCATGGCTTATGATTATTCCGCCTCTTAACGGTGGTGCGGCTGTAAATGAAGAAGCTGTCAGCAAGTATCTGTACGACAATTCTGTAATAAGCGGAATCGACAAGACTCTTATTTCGGCAATTTGTCAGAAAAAGAAGTTTTTACAGATATTTGAAGTGGCAAGAGGTTCTGAGCCTGTTCAGGGTAAAGACGGCAAAATTATTGATAAATACCAGCGTCACAACAATATAAACATTCGTGAGGATGAAAGAGGAAATATCAATTATAAGGAACTCAATAATGTCAACAGTGTTCATGTTGATGATGTAATCTGTGAAATCATTTACCCTACAGAGGGTGTTGACGGGAAACGTGTTGACGGTAAGGTAATTACTGCACGTCAGGGCAAAAAACCGAAAATTCCTCAGGGAAAAAATATTGATTTCAACGAAGATAAAAGCAAGCTTGTTGCCATGAAAGACGGCGAACTGCTCTTTAAAGACGGCGTTTTCATGATTAACGAACTTCTTACAATCGAACATGATGTTGACAACGCAAGCGGTAATATAAATTTCTCCGGCGACGTTCTCATCAAGGGTGATGTCCGTGAAGGATTTTCCGTAAAAGCAGAAGGAAATATCAATATTCTCGGTACTGCTGAGGGTGCAACTATTGTTTCAGCACGCAATGTAACCATACAGCATGGTATGACAGGCGGCGGAAAAGGTATTATCAGGGCAAGCGGAAATGTAAAATGCTTATTCCTTGAAAACTGTACTGTACAGGCTCAGGGTAATATTGATGTCGATCAGGTTATGTACTCAGAACTTCAGAGCGGTGACAGTATTCATGTTTCCGGTAAAAAAGGTTCAGTAACAGGCGGTAAGCTTGTTGCGGGTAAGTCAATAAAGGCGAATGTTATCGGTGCGGCAAACAATGCCTGCCTTAAAACGGATATTGTTATCGGCTGTACTCCTCAGATGATAAAACGTCAGATAAATATTGCTCATTCACTCAAGGAAGTTACTGAAAAGCTCTTCAAGGCAAATCAGGACATTAACTATATAGAATCAAATATTGATCGTATGCCTAAGGAACGTCTTGATAAGCTTGAACAGCTTAAGGTTCAGGCTAAGTTTATGACTCTCCAGAAGGAAAAGCTTGAAGCAAATCTTGAGGAACTTACCCTTGAAATGGAAGAAACCACAAAGGCATGTGACCTTAAATGCAAGACGCTGAATCCGATTGTTAATTTAACCGTCGGCGAAAGCACACATGTTATAAACAGACCGCTTATGGAATGTCATATGTTCATGAGAGATAAGGTTGCGGTGCTTTGCAGTTCATCGCTTTCGGAAAACATTGAATTTTAGTGCAAGGTGCATAAAATAAAATTATACATTTGTGCAAAATTCACCCTTTAAACTTTCCGAAAATGAACGATATATAAGATGTAAACAAAATACATCGGAAAACTTCAGACAGAAGGGCCCCTGAATGAAGAAGTTCCGGTAAAGTTTTTCTCATAAAAATAATGGAAGCAAGGAAGCTTCTGAAAATTTAATTATAACATGGAGGTATTGTTATGGGAATGGTAGTTAGAACTAACGTGAATGCTTTAAATTCACACAGAAATTTAAACAAGAACAGCAAGACAAATGCTAAGTCACTCGAAAAACTCGCTTCAGGTTACAAAATCAACCGTGCAGGCGATGACGCTTCAGGTCTCGCTATTTCTGAAAAGATGAAGGCTCAGATCAAGGCTTTAGGTACAGCTTCAGCAAACTGTGAAGACGGTATCTCAATGATCCAGACAACTGAAGGTTACATGGGCGAAATCCACGACATGCTCAACAGAATGGTTGAACTTGCTGAAAAGTCAGCAAACGGTATCAACCAGGATACAGGTAACACAGGTACAGCTGCTTATGGTACTGACGCTTCAGGCAAGCTCAATGCTGGTACAGACAGAGCTGCTCTTCAGGCTGAAATGGATCAGCTTTGTGCAGAAATCGACAGAATTGCTCTTACAGCTAACTTCAATGGCAACAAGCTCCTTAACGGTAATCTTGATGCTTCAGCTAACAGCGTATGTAAGGATGATGGTTCAGGCTATGATAACTCAAAGACAGCTAAGGCTATTGCTCTTCAGATTGGTGAAACTTCAAACAAGGCTGATAAGCTTACAGTTTCAATCAAGAGAATGACAACTGATAATCTTCTTAAGAAGCTTTCTGAAAGTAATACTTATACAAAGGCTGACGGCTCAGGCACTACAACAAGTTCACTTACAATTGACAATGGCGCTGCTTCAACAGCTGG
>JAFQBO010000409.1 GCA_017416665.1 Oscillospiraceae bacterium | reverse complement strand
TTCCCTATCCTTCGTGAAAATAAATACTGCTGCCGCAAACATTACAAAAATCAGCAGAATATCGGTCGTTTCGTTCACAAGAACAAGCTTGCTTCCTTCCGAAACAGCAAAGGGAAGCTCCCTTGTCCTGACCTTTCTGTACGCATCCCGTGTTTTCAGAGCATTCTTGTAGGAGAAACTGTTCTTACTTCCGAAAAGTGAAAATCCCACAATACTTCGGCAGCGTTCATCTATATTATCAAGATAATTGGAGTATCCCTGTATCTCATTGTATCTGTCACTTGCAGAGAGTATAAATCCTACGGAATATACACCTTCATCATTGAGCGATTTCTCTATATTTTCGCTTATATATGCACCGATTTCGTCATTGCTCATACCGTCTGTTTCCTTGGAGAGCATCCTGTACTCTGACGGCTTATACGGTGCTTCACGCACGCTTCTGATATTGGAATATACGCCAAGAACAAGGCTGGCAAGAATGATAAAAAGAAATGACTTATACCCTGTCAGCTTTTTCAGCTCGTAGAAAAGAACTTTCATTTACTCACCTCCGTAATAGTGCATATAGAGGTTTTCGAGGTTCTTTTCACCCTCAGTTATCTTGTCCGTAAGCTCGCTTACCGTTCCGCTGTCAATAATTTTTCCGTTCCTGAGAAGAAGAATATCCTTTGCAATATTTTCAATGTCAGAGATAATGTGCGTTGAGATAATTACAATCATTTCCTTAGACATTTCGCTGACAAGACGCTTAATGATTACTCTCTGCTTCGGATCAAGACCTGCTGTGGGTTCATCCATTATCAGCAGTCTGGGATTGCCGAGCATTGCTGATGCGATAAGAACACGCTGTTTCATACCTCCGGAAAATCCGCCGATTTTCTTTTCCGCACAATCTTCAAGCTCCACCTTTTTGAGAAGCTCACGAATTTCATTGTGGGCTTTTTTTCTGTCAAGCTTTTTAAGAGCAGCCATATATCCCAAAAAATCAAAGGCAGTCATGTTGTCATAAAGATTCTGCTGCTGCGGCATAAATCCAAGCTGACTGCGAAATTCCTCTTTAAGAAGCCGTGTTTCCTCACCGTTCCATAGAATTTTTCCGCCGTCCTTATCTGGCTTAAGATTCGTTGTAATAATGTTCATGAGAGTGGTTTTTCCTGCACCATTCGGACCAAGCAAGCCGTATATTCCATCAGTAAATATGAAATCAAAACCATCCAGAGCCTTTTTTCTGCCGTAATGCTTGCTGATATTATGCACTTCAAGTTTATTCATGCTGCACCTCACTGAAAGAGCTTGTCGATATTTTTTACAGGAATTTTCAATATTTCTTCGCCGCTGTCGCTGAATGCGAAAATTATATAGGTTCCGTCATATTCCGCAAGATAGTTGCAGCTTAAATAATCAGACAGCTCCGGAACATCTGCTGATTTCCCTGTTTTTATATCATAACAGCAGTTGTCATACCATACTCTTCTGCCGCCTATGCTCATATTTGCATATTCAGGATGAGGTCCCTCTGTGACTTCTCCGGTGTCAAGATTTTCCAGATATATGCGTATATCCGAGTTCAGATTACTTTTGTCTATACCTGTTTTTTTGCCGTCCGAAGTATAATAAAGAAGATATCCATCAACCACACTTTTACTTAAAACGCTTTCATGCTGAGTAAATTTTTTCGTCTCTGTATCAAATATATATAACTCAGGTGAATAAATCGTACCATTTCCCATATCAAGTCTTATATACAGAAAATTCAGGTGTTTTCCGATAAAATACGGACGTAAATTTCTTTTATCCGGATCTTTTTTATATTCCTCATAATTAAAAATTTCGCCATGATCGGTTATCTTTTCTGTATCAAGGTTTACGCTGTAAAGCTTCGCCTGACCACTGTTATTTGTTGAAAGAACGTTTCCTGCTTCATCATATATGGGATCTCCGTTATTCGTGAAGAAATAATATTCCGAATCAATTAAATAGCTTCCCGAACCATTACAGCTGCTTACATTATAGCCGTCAAGCGTTCCGACAGTGCTTGTCTGCATATTTTCAATATCATAGCGGATAATTGACGCCTTTAATTCAACGCATCTCTTTCCGTCCTTATCAACCTGTTTCTGCGTGTTGCTGAAATAATACGCAGATCCATTATAAATTACAGGAAGCTGATGAGATGATTTCAAGGTCATTGCAATACAGCTTGATGTAGTGTGTGTACAACCCGGATCATTGCAAAAAATCATTTCTTCCAAAGTATTGAAATCAAGCAGTGACGGATTTCCGCCTTCATTGAATCGGAGCATTACGTCATTGAGATTAACCTGATTCCATTCATTGAACTGCACAGTGTTTGCTTTGCTGAAATCTATGTCATTATTAGTATCGGATTCTTTTTTGCCGCAGGAAACTGGGCAGGTCAAAGTCAGCGATAAAAATATAGATAGTATCTTTTTCATAA
>JAFQBO010000408.1 GCA_017416665.1 Oscillospiraceae bacterium | reverse complement strand
ATTTTTGATTTTTTTCTGTATTTAAGTGCTGTTATACCAATTTTTTCGTGAAATTGTCTCATAAAGTGGCTTTCATTTTTATAACCACAGCGTAATGCGATTTCTGAAACAGAAAGATCGGTATATTGCAAAAGATTGCGTGATTTATTTAATCTTGCCTCAATAATATCATCTGTACAACTTGTTGAAAAAATTTTTTTATATGTTCTGTGAAAATGACTTTTGCTCATTCCCATTTGTTCAGCTATTTTTGTTACATTCCAATCGTTTTCCGGGTTGTCTTTTATTCGTTTTCTGAGAGACATGAATTCTTCTTTGTGTAGCTGTTGAATACCATCATTTGTTTTTATAAGATTTTCAAGTTGTTGTTTAAGAATATTGAACTGAATTTTATATTCGTTTAAATCACTGGTTTTAAACAAGTGCCATTTTACATAAAGCTTAGGATGGATAAAAGGTGAACTGTTACCTGAATACAATCGCCTTGAATTTTCAATATCATCTATGAATTGATTTACTGTTTTATCAGGATTTTCATTTTCATCACATGGAATAAGTACTGCATAAATGTTACTGTCTACTCTTGCCGAAAGACGTTCTTGTGTTATTGGAAGTCTGAGGGCAGATGCAAGATAAAGCATTGAGTTGAATTTGCTCTGATAATCTTCGGGATCAATATACCCTATTGCTGCCATAATGGTATTCTTGTTGTTGCTTCTGTGAAAAGTTATGGTTTTGTATGTGTTTTCAATACAACCTTTTTTACTGCAAAGTCCAGTAAGGCTGTCTGTTGACGTATAATGCTCAAGGTTTTGCTGATATTTTATTCTGTCGGTTATATCGTTTATAAGTCCTACGATACCTATGATTTCTCCGTTTTCGTTTCTTACAGGTCTTTTTAATATTTCAAGATATTCGGTTATGCCGTCTATATTTTCTTCTATAACATATGTCGTTCCCTTGCCGGTCTGAAGAATTTTTTTATCTTCATTGTAGGCAATTATTGCATTTGCCTGGTTTTTTCTGACATCAAGGTCTGTTTTGCCGTAAATTGTCCAGGATTCATCATCAGAACGGTTAAGGTGTCGCCAGTAATGTGATGCAAATATGTATCTGCACTGTGTATCTTTAAAAAAAGATTGACAGGCAACTCCGACAGCATATTTTTTATTAATTCAAAATCAAGATTCATTATTCGCTCCTTTCTTAAATAAAAGTTACGGTTAAGCATATCTCTATAATATCATATTTTTTAATTTTTATCAATTATTTTATAAAAAAATGTATGTATAAAAAAGAATTTTGTTATAAAATTATAAAAACGATTTTTGTCTTTGTATAAAAATGATACAATATATCATTTTTTTGATAGAATATGTTATTGTAAACGTTCAACTTTTATGGTAAAATGTAGTTGAAAATAAGAACGGTTTAAAATGATGACTTATGGTGATAGTTAAGAGAGATTAAAAAACAGGTACAGATTATCTGTGTACATGCTTTTTCAATACAGATAAAAATACTGAAAAAGCACTTATTATGCTGTTCGTGTATGGCACGTATTGTAAAGATATATATGGAGGGAAATCATCACGGGATTAAAAATCCGTAAAATCAAGGCAGCGGTTACAGCTTTTGTAATGGCTGCAGGCTTTGTGCCGTCTGTTTTAGGCAGTACGGTGGCAAATGTGGCATACGGTACAGGAAAGAATGTTGTTGAGTATCTTGACAGAGGAATTTCAGCTGTAAATACCGGTTCGGGAATGCTGGTAAGCTGGAGATTTCTTGCAGATGATGCCGATAACACAGTTTACAGGCTTTATCGTGACAATCAGCTTGTTTACACAAGTAATTCAGGGAATGCAACATGTTATCTGGATAAAGGCGGCAAGTCAACCTCATCATACAGGGTTGATACAATTGTCGGAGAAAATTTAGTATCATCGGATGAATGTACACACAAATCAAATACAAATTATCTTACTATTCCGATGGACATACCTAAAGCAGGTTCGGGTTATACATACAGTCCGAATGACTGCTCGGTAGGTGACGTTGATGGTGACGGTAACCATAACTGTATGCCTGCCGATGTGGATAACGATGGTAAACAGGAACTTCTTCTTGGTGCTGTCTGTCTTGATGATAACGGAAAGGTTTTATGGTGCAATAACTTGGGTCACGGTGATGCAATGCACCTTAGTGATCTCCTCCCTGACAGACCTGGTCTTGAACTTTGGGTGTGCCATGAAGTAAAGCCATATGGTGTGTCACTCCTTGATGCGGCAACAGGAACAGGAAAAAAGATTTTTCATTATGACCACGAAAAAGATACAGGCAGATGTGCGGCAGGTAATATTTATGCAGGAAATCCGGGAGCGGAATTCTGGGTGCACAGTTGGGAACTGTTTATGACGGAAACGGACAGTCAACTGGTGTTGTGAGACCGGCACAGAATTTCCTTGTTCACTGGGATGGCGATCTTGAAAGAGAACTTCTTGACGGAAACACAATTACAAAAATCGGTTCGGATAAAAAAATAAAAACTGTAATGACAGCTGACGGATGCGTCTCAAACAACAGTACCAAATCAACTCCATGCCTTACAGCTGATATTCTCGGTGACTGGAGAGAAGAAGTTGTTCTCAGAACATCTGATAACAAATCACTTCGTATCTATTGTACACCGTCAACAACAACCCACAGAATTACAACTTTGATGCATGATACACATTACAGTTAAGTACAGCTGATGCTGTGATGCTTCAGAAGTGGCTTGTTAATGCTGCCGATATAAAGAATTTATCACTGGCAGATGTAAATAATGATGGAAAGCTTAATGTTTTTGACATGATTATACTTAAAAGAATGATTATGAAGATGTGATATTTCTTCAAGTGTAAAATAATGTTTTATATGATGAATAATATCGGAATTTTATTTAAGGTATTGACTTGCTCCCGGATATAAAAATATTCGGCTTTACTGAAAATAAAAGGAAGTGTTATATAATCGATAAATAAGCAATATTAAAGCGATACCGTACAACCAGAAGTTATAATCATTGTACGGTATTGTTTTAGACAAATTGAGTTTATATGGGAGGTTTTTATGAACAAATCAATTCGTATGAGACAGGCTTTTTTACTTGCTCTCACAATCCTTGCAGCATGGCTCCTGCCACTTTTTGAAGGTGATATTTCAATGCCGGTTGAAGCAGCATCGGTTGACTACCCTGTACAGCTTATGAACATTGCAACAAAGGATAATTCAAAAGTACTTACAGAAAATGGTACAACAGATGGTTCAACACTTTCTGTAAAAGCACTTGGAAATGACCTTTCGCCATCATGGAGATTTGACAGAGTAGGTGCTGATTCAAATGGTACATTCTTTAAGCTGGTCAACGCACAGTCAGGACGTCTTCTTACTCCACTTAACTATAATGTTTCTGCAGGTACAAGTGTTATAATGCACGGAAGTGAATCTGCAGCATCACAGCACTGGTATGTTGTACCTGTTAAGTCAGATCATCTTGGCAACAGTCTTTACTATAAAATTGTAAACTATTCAAATACCTCCCTTGCTCTTACACAGGGAAGTTCAGGCATGGCTCTTGCAAACTATACAGGTGCAGATAATCAGCTGTGGCTTTTAAACAGTGACGGACTTCAGGGTTTTGCAGGCTATTGCAGTAATGATAATACCGGAAATATCAAGGCTGGAAATATAGGTGGTCTTTTTGGTGAAGTTGTTGAAGTATCAAATTTTAATGATCTGAAAACATATGCAACATCAGATGAACCATATACAATTATTGTAACAAAGAATATCAGTGTTAATGAACTTAATATGAACGGTGAACGCTACATGTGTACAGCAGGACGTATTTATGTTCATAGTAACAAGACCATTATCGGCAGTTATGGTGCAAATACTCTTTATAATGTGCAGTTTTGTACAAAGTCAAACAGTGGTGTCGGCAATAACATCATTATAAAGAATTTCAAGAGTACTCATGATGCCGAATCAAATAACAATGACTCAATTCAGTTCTATTTTGGTTCAGGGAAGAATATCTGGGTTGACCATGTAACATTTGTAGGACACAGTAACTATGGTTATGCTCCTAAAACAGGTAAGGTTGATGAAGATAAATTTTTAGCGTGCTGCTATGATGCTGATTACTGTACAGTTTCGGATTCATCATTTGGTGCACATAAATATGGTCTGATTTTAGGTTATCCTTCAGATGATGAAAACTCTAAAAAGAATTATGACGGATTTCCACATATGTCAATTATAGGAAATAAGTTCTATCAAACAGAAACACGTGGACCCGGACTTATGAGATGGGGTTACTTCCACTCACTGAACAACTATGTAAACACATTCAGCATGGCTTATACTGTTCACAGCGGTTGTGATATTTATGCTGAAAACTGTTATTATGAAAACGGCGGAAATGTAATTTGCGACTGGAATTCAATTACATATGCCGGTGCCTATGCCGAATCAGGTTCAAAATTTTCTAACTGCGGAAGAACAGTTCAGGGACAGGGAACTTCAAACAACCCGAGTTACTCAAAGGCAAGTTCTTTCAGACCTAAGAATAACTACACATACACTTCTCTCTCAGCTGATGCAGCAAAAACATATTGTAATACATACAGCGGTTGTCAGACTTCTAAAAATAACATGAAGTATCTCCGTTACGCAAAAAATGGTGTACCAAGTGCGGGATATACAGAAATTCCAAGTGGACCTGTTGCTGCAACATTCAATGATGGTGCAACATTCAGACTTAAAAATGTAAATTCAGGTCTTTATATGCAGATTGCTGATGGTAATGCTGAAAATGGTGCAAACGTTCAGCAGTGGGGAGACAATAACAAGGCAGTTCATGAAATATGGAAACTCTATAATGCAGGTGATGGTTATTACTACATTGCGTCAGCAGCAGGTGACGGTGGTACATATGTACTTGACGTAGCAGGTAAGAAAACAGATAATGGTACAAATATTGATGTTTACAAATTTAACAGCAATGATAATCAAAAATTTATGTTCACAAGAAATAGTGATGGATCTTATAAAATCAGTACAAAGATTACAGGTGAAAATTCAGCGGTTGAAATTGAAAGTGGTTCAACAACATCAGGTGCAAACGTTCAGCAGTGGGAAGTAAACGGAGCAAACTGTCAGGACTGGATTTTAGAGCCAGTAACAGATCCGGGCTGTAAAATGAATACAAGTGTAATCTATACTTTTAAAAATACAAATTCAGGTATGGTTATGGATATCAAGGATGGAGTAATGGCTGAAAGTTCAAATGTTCAGCAGTGGGAACAGAATGGTGCTGATTGTCAGAAGTGGATTCTTAAAGATTTTGGCAAGGACAATTACTACTGGATTCGTTCATATCAGGATAACGGATATGCATTAAAGGCAGAAGGAAGTGAAGTCGGAAGTAATATTTCAGTTTCTGAATATTCCTCAAAAGACAGCTCACAGCTTTTCCGCTTCACAAAGAACCTTGATGGAACATACAGCATTATAACTCATGCCTCAAATGATGCATGTCTTGTGGAAGTAGGAAGCGCCTCAACAGAATTTGGTGCAAATATTCTTCAGTGGGAACCTACAAGCAATAATTGTCAGAAATGGAATGCAGTAACAGAGGTGACTACAACTGTTACAACAATCACTACAACAACCACAACTACTGCAAAAGCAACAACTACAACAGAAAAGGCAACAACGCAGTCAACTACAACAACGGAAAAGGTTACAATACAGACAACAACACCAGCTGTAACCACAACAGAACCTGTAAAGATGGTTGGTGACGTGAACGATGACAAACAGTTAAGCACTGCAGATGCTGTAATGCTTCAGAAGTGGCTTGCTAATGCTGCTGATATAAAGGTTTTATCATTGGCAGACGTAAACAATGATGGAAAGCTTAATGTTTTTGATCTGATTATACTTAAAAGGAAACTTTTGAATGAAATGGTATAAATTAAGCCAAAGAGTATAATAAAGGTGAGATTGATTGTATATGCAGTCGATCTCATTTTATTTTTTGTTATCTTACGAAATTGTCTGTTCAGTCCTTCAACAATATTTGTTATTGGATCAATGTTAATAAAGTAGACAGAAAAATGCGTAATAAAACTGAAATAAAATTAATTTCAGCCTGATTAGGAGTAAGGCCATTATTATGAGAATGAGGTCTTACGGAGTTATAGAAGCCATTAATATACTCGAATAAAGAAAGCTTCAAATCAGCAAAAGAAGCATAAGATTTTCTATTGACTTCTTCTTTTTTGAAGTATTTGAAGGAACATTCCATAACAGCATTGTCGTAAGGATGCCATTTAGCTGAAAAAGATTGAATCATATTAAGATTGTCCAGATGTCTGCGAAACTGAGATGATGTAAACGGACTGCCTCTGTCGGTATGAAAAATTATTCCAAATGATTTACCTCTGGCAGCTACAGCTGAGTTAACAGTATCAATAGCAAGCTTGGTATCAATTTTATTTGATAATTTATATGCAATTACTTTTCTTAAAAACAGATCAAGAATTATACATAAATAATAAAATCTGCCTGCTGCTTTTATGTAAGTAAAGTCACATACCCAGACTTTATTTGGAGCAGACTGATTGAATTTCTGAGATAAAATATTTTTGCATTCTCCATCGGAATCGGGTTTTGATTTAGGGCAACACCGCACAAAAAAAGGCTTGTCAAGAGAAAAAAAGTGATAAAATAGAGATATGAATAAACAATTGACATTATCCTTGATAAATGATGAACTTGCGCAGGCATGGACAAGCAAAAAAGACTTTTTGGAAAAAATAGAAAGAATAATCCCATTTGCCGAGTGGACAGAAATAATCAGACCTTGCTATTACAAAGGAGAGCGAGGAAACAAGCCATATGAACTTGAGCTAATGCTTCGTATATACCTTCTTCAAAATCTATACGACCTATCTGATATGAAGGTAAAAAACGAAGTAATAGACAGTCGTGCATTTTCAGATTTCTGTGGAATAGATTCACCGAATCAGGTTCCGGATGGAGATACAATCGGAAGATTCAGAAATATACTAACCCAAAATGGACTACAGGAAAAATTATTTAAGCAGGTAATAGAAATACTAAGTGAAAGAGGCTTGATTTTAAAACGTGGAACAATAGTGAATTCCACACTTATTGTCGCACCCTCATCAACAAAGAATAAAGAGAAAAAAGCGAGATAAAGACGCTTATTCAGTAAAGAAAGGAAATCAATGGCACTTTGGTTACAAAGCCCATATCGGAGTTGACAAAGATAGTGGGCTTGTACACCATCTTGAGGTAACAGGAGCAAATGAACATGATGTAACAGTTACATCCAAGCTTATGCATGGTGAGGAAGAAGAAATATACGGAGACAGTGGATATGTGGGAGCTCAAAATCGTGAGGATGCGGTAATCAGAAATAATAATGGCAAAAAAATTAAGTATAAAATCAACCGAAAACCAACATCGATAAAAAACTATCAAAAAGCGGACAGTACTCAGCAAAGAAAAGTGAACATAAAAAGTCATCAGTACGTCTTGCAGCTGATAATCGAATATAATTCACTCCCTTTGCTTTTTGGCAGAGGGATTTTTCATATCAGCATATCTGAATATGGGAATTATGCGATGTTGTCGTAGGTGAAACAAAAATAAAAAGCACAAAATGTTTGTAATAAATGCACTGTTTTACACAAGTTTCAAACAGAAAAATGTTTAAAATTACATTATTGTAAAAATACCAAACTTTAAAATGTTGTGCAAAACAACTATTTGCAACGTTTTATAAAAGTGTTTAGTTGTTATAGTTGCCAAAAAAAGAACTAACTATTGACAAAATACGACAAATATTGTAAAATGTACACAGGACATATTATTAAATGTTTTGTACCTCTTACTTTATGTGTTTAGTTTTCGAGAAAATTTTAAAGAGGTATCAGAACCATGAAGGACGTATGTTAATTTCAAGTCGATTTGAATACCAAGCGTAAAACAATAATTTCACTACAGAGAGGAGGTTGCCCTGTCTCATGCTTGTGAGCAGGGAACTGGATATGGCCGAATATTTATCTCCTGGCGTTTATGTTGAAGAATTTGATTCCGGAAGTAAATCAATGGAAGGTGTCGGAACAAGTACAGCAGGCTTTGTCGGAGCAGCTGAAAGAGGACCTGTTGGCGGTGAGCCTCAGCTTGTTACAAATTTTGCGGATTTCCGCAGAAAATACGGCGGATACCTCTCGGAAGAGGTATTCGGTGAAAATCGTTATCTTGCATATGCTGTTGAACACTTCTTTATGAATGGCGGTTCACGTTGCTTTATTTCCCGTGTATGCCCATCAGACGCAAAGAATGCAAACGGTGTTCTTCCAGCAGAATCACCTGTTATCAGAATTTCTGCTAAAAACCCTGGTTTCTGGGGTAATGACCTTAAAATCCGTGTAACTCCTGCAAGTAAGGCAAAAACTCAGATTCTTGCTATGAATGATACACCACACGGAACAAACTATCAGGTAAAGAAGGCAGCCGGCTTTAATGTTGGTGACGTAGTTGCATTAACTGAAGGTACAACAGTAAAGTACAATCGTATTACAAAAT
>JAFQBO010000407.1 GCA_017416665.1 Oscillospiraceae bacterium | reverse complement strand
ATCATCACTTGACAAGGTAGAAGCAGGACAGCTAATCCTTGTAAAACTTGATCTCGTACTCGGCAACGATATTACATCACCTGTTGCTATCAAGGAGTTTAACAACATTGGAGCAGAGGGTGTATTTGATAAAGACAAAGTAACAATGGTAATGGATCACTTTGCACCTAACAAGGATATCAAGGCAGCACAGCAGTGTAAATGTGCCGTGATTTCTGCGATGAAAAGGAAGTTACAAACTTTTACGATGTAGGACAGATGGGTATTGAACACGCACTTCTCCCTGAAAAAGGACTCGTAGTTTGTGGTGATGCTGTAATCGGTGCTGACTCACATACTTGTACATACGGTGCACTCGGTGCATTCTCAACAGGTATCGGCTCAACAGATATGGCTTGTGGCATGGCAACAGGTAAGACATGGTTCAAGGTTCCGTCTGCTATCAAATTTGAACTCAAGGGCAGCCTTAACAAATACGTTACAGGTAAGGACGTAATTTTACATATTATCGGTATGATCGGTGTTGACGGTGCTTTATACCGTTCAATGGAATTTACAGGTGAAGGACTTCACAATCTTTCAGTTAGCGACAGACTTTGTATGGCTAACATGGCTATTGAAGCAGGTGCTAAGAACGGTATTTTTGAAGTTGACGAAAAGACACTTGAATATGTAAAGGAACACAGCAAGAGAGAACCTAAGGTTTATAAGGCTGATGATGATGCTGAATATGATGAAACTTATGTAATTGATTTAAGCGAAATCAAGCCGACAGTTGCATTCCCGCATCTTCCGGAAAATACACACACAGTTGATGAAATTGACGAAATCAAGATTGATCAGGTTGTAATCGGTTCATGTACAAACGGCAGACTTGAAGACCTTGAAATTGCCGCTGAAATCATGCAGGGCAAGAAGGTAGCTAAAAATGTCAGAGCGATTATTATTCCTGCTACACAGAAGATTTACCTCGAAGCCATGGAAAAGGGCTATCTTAAGACATTTATTGAAGCAGGTGCTGTTGTTTCAACACCTACATGTGGTCCATGTCTTGGCGGACACATGGGTATTTTAGCAGAGGGCGAAAGAGCAGTTGCTACAACAAACAGAAACTTTGTGGGCAGAATGGGACACGTTGATTCAGAAATCTATCTTGCAAGCCCTGCTGTTGCCGCTGCATCTGCAATTACAGGTAAAATCTCAGAAGCTAAGGAGGTAATGTAAAATGAAGTTTGAAGGTAAGGTTATAAAGTACGGCGACAACGTTGACACAGACGTTATTATTCCTGCAAGATACCTCAATACAAGTGACAAGAAAGAGCTTTCCGCACACTGTATGGAGGATCCTGATGCTGATTTTACAAAGAAGGTACAGGCTGGCGATATCATGGTAGCAGGCTTTAACTTCGGTTGTGGTTCATCAAGAGAACATGCTCCTATTGCTATCAAGGAAAGTGGTATCTCACTTGTTATTGCAAAAAGCTTTGCAAGAATTTTCTACAGAAACTCAATCAATATCGGTCTTGCAATTCTTGAGTGCCCTGAGGCTGTTGATGCTATCGAAGATGGTCACACAGTAGAAGCTGATCTTGACAAGGGTGTTATTACAGATAAGACAACAGGCAAGGAATTCAAGACAGAACCATTCCCTGAATTTATTCAGAATATTATCACAAACGGCGGACTTGTTGAATCAATCAAGAACGGAAGCTTTAAATAAAACTTTTTCTGAGAGGTAATAAGCATGATTGAAAATCTGGAAAATCTTTATGATGATGTAATGGAAGGAACTTTCAAAAGCGTTGTTTTCAAAAATGACGGCAATGATGAATTGTCTGTAGTTCTTGAGAATAAGGAGATTGAAGGCTATGCTGAATTGTGTATTAAACACTTTAATTCAATGTCTGATAATATGATTGATGATATATGCAGATACATCATTAAAAGCAGTGAAAACGGCGGACTCTCAGATGATTTTGAATTGTCTGAACTTGAAAATGTAAGAGATATTCTCGGTTACTGTTGGTTTACAGCAATGTCTGTCGAAGAACCCGAAGACGATGAAATTGCTTACACGATTGAGGGTGAAGGCGACTGGGGAGAATGTATTATTGTTATAGTTCGTGGCGATAAGGTACTTTACGTTGGTACAGAATCGGATCACTCTGTATGGGAAGACGAGGATTATTATAAGGATTTGGAAGATAATTGTGTTTATTAAAATTTGATATTAAGGAGAAAAACAATGGAATTTAATATAGCATTACTCAGAGGTGACGGAATCGGCCCTGAAATAGTTGACAGTGCCGTTGAAGTACTCAAGAAAACAGCTGAAAAGTTTGGACATAAGTTCAACTTCACACCATATCTTATCGGTGGTGCGGCTATTGATGAAACAGGCGTACCACTTCCACAGGAAACTATTGATGGCTGTCTTGCAAGTGACAGTGTACTTTTAGGTTCAGTAGGCGGCCCAAAGTGGGATTCACAGCCACCTGCCAACCGTCCTGAAAAGGGTCTTTTAGGTATTCGTGCGGCTCTTGAGCTTTTCACAAATCTTCGTCCTGCAAAGCTTTACCCGGCACTCAAGGACGCAAGTCCGCTCCGTAGTGATATTGCCGAAAACGGTTTTGATATCATGATTGTAAGAGAACTTACAGGCGGTATCTATTTCGGTGAAAGAGGAAGACGTGATGGCAAGTACGGTGAAGAAGCATACGACACAGAATGCTACAGCAGAATGGAAATTGAAAGAATTGCAAAGGTTGCATTTGAAACTGCTATGAAGAGAAACAAGAACATTATAAGCATTGACAAGTCAAATGTTCTTGAAAGCTCACGTCTCTGGAGAGAAGTTGTTCACGAAATGGCTAAGGACTATCCTGAAGTAACTCTCACAGATATGCTCGTTGACAATGCGGCAATGCAGCTCGTAAAGAATCCTGCACAGTTTGACGTAGTAGTTACATCAAACATGTTCGGTGATATTTTATCAGATGAAGCTTCACAGATTACAGGTTCAATCGGTATGCTTCCATCAGCGTCACTTGGTGCTACAACAAGAGGTATGTATGAACCAATCCACGGTTCTGCTCCTGACATTGCAGGCCAGAATGTTGCAAACCCTATTGCGACAATTCTTTCTGCGTCGATGATGCTCAGATATTCTTTTGATCTTACAGCTGAAGCAGACGCTATTGAAAACGCTGTTGACAAGTTCCTCGAACAGGGCTACAGAACAGCCGATCTCGTTGGAAACACAGGTGTTAAGCCACTTTCAACAACAGAAGTTACAGAAAAAATTCTTGAACTGCTTTAATCGGTAGATATTTTTCACGGAGGCGATATTGCGTGAATGACAGGCTTTATAATCTGCATTGCAGACTGAATTCACTTGTTATTTTTAAGGATATTTTAAAATGCCGTACAATTCAGAGTCTTGACAGACTTTTTGAAAGTATGACAGATGAAGGTACATTGGAACAGGTTCGGGCGTATTCGGATTTTGTTTCAAATCTATACCGGCATCACAATGATTTGAGTTCATATATTCTCACTCTTATTCTGGAAGACGAAAATATTTACATGATTAGAAAATCACATAAGCTTTCCATAAGTGAAAAGATGCATGATTGTCTTATGAATGAGCTTGAATCACTCCAGATGATAGCAGAGCTTAAATCGGAGCAGGTGCGTAATAATATAGATTATGACGGATTTCTGCCCGACTGGGATAATTCAGAATATGATTTTAAGGCTGAATATAAAAACAGGGTAGACAATATTGATCGTTACGGCTACGGCATTTATGCAAAATACTACATGTTTATCGTAAAGGATGGCAATGTTGTTCCTGTAAAATATCCTGATGAAATAAGACTTTCCCAGCTTATCGGCTATAAGAAACAGCGTCAGCTGATAATCGATAATACAGTGGCACTTATAGAGGGAAAACCTGCCTCAAACGTTCTTCTTACGGGTGATGCAGGAACAGGGAAGTCCTCATCGGTAAAAGCCATAGCGAATGAATATCGTGACAAGGGTCTTCGCATTATTGAAATACGCAAGGATCAGCTTCGTGAAATTCCGCTGATTATAGACAATTTAAGTAAAAATCCACTGAAATTCATATTGTTTATCGATGATCTTTCTTTTGCGTCGGACGATGACAATTTCGGTGCTTTAAAGGCAATACTTGAAGGCTCAGTTTCAGCAAGAGCCGACAATATTGTCATATATGCCACAGGTAACAGACGTCACCTCGTCAAGGAAAAATTCTCTGACAGAAACGGTGATGATGTTCACAGAAACGATACCATGCAGGAAATGATTTCACTGTCGGAACGTTTCGGACTTAAAATTTCATTTTCAAGACCGAGTAAGTCGGAATATCTTGAAATTGTTTACGGACTTGCTGAGCAGAAAAAGCTTGACATGACCCGTGAAGAGCTTGAGCTTGAAGCTGAACGTTTTGCGGTTGCAAGAAGCGGACGTTCAGCAAGGGCTGCAAAGCAGTTTATTGATAAAATGCTGACTTGTCATGATACGCTTGAATAAGCGATGACAAAGTTAAATTTAATGAAATGGGTGTAAAAAAATATGCTTACTCTTGATAAGGTTTATCACGCAAGATTTGTTCTTAACGATGTTATCAGAAATACCGACCTTATTCATGCTCCGAAAATAGCTCCGGGCAGTGAGGTTTATTTAAAAACTGAAAATCTTCAGATAACAGGTTCGTTTAAAGTAAGAGGTGCTTACTATAAAATATCACAGCTCAGTGCCGAAGAAAAGGCAAAGGGTGTTATTGCATGTTCTGCGGGAAATCACGCACAGGGTGTAGCTCTTGCTGCTGCAAAAAACGGTATAAAGTCGCTTATCTGTCTTCCGGACGGTGCACCTATCTCCAAGGTGGAGGCGACAAAGAGCTATGGTGCGGAGGTTTGTCTTGTTGACGGTGTTTATGATGATGCGTACAACAAGGCTATGGAACTCAAGGACGAGAAAGGTTATACTTTCGTTCATCCGTTTGACGATGAAAATGTAATTGCAGGACAGGGTACAATCGGTCTTGAAATTCTGGATCAGCTCAAGGACGTTGATGCTATTGTAGTGCCAATCGGTGGTGGCGGACTTATTTCGGGTGTTGCTTTTGCGGTAAAACAGCTTCGTCCTGAGGTGAAAATTTACGGCGTTCAGGCAAGCGGTGCACCGAGTATGGTGACATCGATTGAAAATGGTAAAATAGAATGCCTTGAATCAGTTGAAACCATTGCAGACGGTATCAAGGTTAAGGAACCTGGTGTAAATACATTTGAATACTGCAAAAAGTATGTAGATGATATAGTTACGGTAACAGATGATGAAATTTCCTCGGCAATACTTT
>JAFQBO010000406.1 GCA_017416665.1 Oscillospiraceae bacterium | reverse complement strand
GAAGCACCTATTCCGGGCAAGGCGGCAGTTGGTATAGAACTTCCGAACACAAATGAAGATGTTGTTTCAATCCGTGAAATTATTGAAAGCAAGGAATTCAGAAACGCTAAAAGCCGACTTGCTTTTGCTGTCGGAAAAGACATTGCAGGTAATGTTATAATCGGTGACGTTGCCAAAATGCCGCATATGATTATTGCCGGAACTACAGGTTCAGGTAAATCAGTATGTACAAACTCAATTATTATGAGTATTCTGTTCCGTGCGACACCAGATGAAGTAAAGCTTATTCTTATAGACCCGAAAATGGTTGAATTTACGTCATATAACGGAATCCCGCATCTGCTCATTCCGGTTGTTACCGATCCTAGACAGGCGGCAGGTGCGTTAAACTGGGGCGTGCAGGAAATGCTCAGACGATACAAGCTGTTTTCAGACAACAGTGTAAGGGATATTTCGGGATATAACGAAATGGCTGATGCAAAAAAAATTGAAAGACTTCCTCAGATTGTCATTGCAATCGACGAATTTGCCGACCTTATGATGGCGGCATCAAAGGAAGTTGAAGATGCTGTATGCCGTCTTGCTCAGATGGCGAGAGCAGCAGGTATGCACCTTATTATTGCAACACAGCGTCCGACAACAGATGTTATTACAGGTCTCATCAAGGCAAATATTCCAAGCCGTATCGCCCTTACCGTACAGTCACAGGTTGACTCAAGAACAATTCTTGATACACAGGGTGCAGAAAAGCTTCTGGGTTACGGTGATATGCTTTATTATCCGAACGGCATGCAGAAACCACTTCGTGTACAGGGCTGTTTCTGTTCAACAAAGGAAGTTGAAACGATAGTTGACTTTATAAAACAGCAGTCGGATACAGAATATAATTCTGAAATCCTTGAAGCGGTTGAAAACAGTATTCCTGCAGAAAAATCAGCTGATATTTCTGAATCGACAGGAAGTGGTGATGATGTTTTAATTGAAAAGGCAATAGATCTTGCAGTTGATATGGGACAGGTTTCTACCTCAGCACTTCAGCGAAAACTCAAGCTTGGTTTTGCAAGAGCCGCAAGAATTGTTGACGAACTTGAAGAAATGGGTGTTGTTGGTCCGTCAGAGGGTGCAAAACCGAGAAAGGTTCTTATGTCAAAACAGCAGTGGGCTGAAAGACGTGCAAGAAAAAGTATGGAAGGTTAAAATATGAGTGGATTTTTACCGATTTCTCTCTCTGATATGAAAGAGAGAGGAATTGAACAGTTTGACTTTATTTACATAACGGGGGATGCTTATGTAGATCATCCGAGTTTTGGTGTTGCAATTATTTCAAGACTTCTTGAAAATCTTGGATACACAGTCGGCATTATTTCACAGCCTGACTGGAAAAGTGACAGGGATTTCACACGTTTCGGCAAACCGAGACTTGCGTTTCTTGTAACCTCAGGCAACATAGACTCAATGGTTGCACACTATACAGCCGCTAAAAGAAAGCGTTCCGATGATGCCTATACGGCAGGTGGAAAGGCTGGAAACCGTCCTGACAGGGCAGTTATAGTTTACTGTAAAAAGCTTCGTGAGATTTATGGCGATGTGCCGATTGCAATAGGCGGTCTTGAGGCATCGCTCAGACGTTTTGCACATTATGATTACTGGGACGACAAAGTCCGTCCGTCTGTTCTCTGTGACAGCACAGCTGATATTTTAATGTTCGGTATGGGTGAGCATCAGATTACAGAACTTGCCCAGCGTCTTGATAACGGCGAAAATATCCGTGATATTCACGATATAAGAGGGACATGTTACATGACAGAGCCTGTCAATACGCCATACGGTGCGGCAGAGTGTCCGTCATATGAACAGGTCTGCGAAAACAAGAAGCTGTATGCAAAGGCGTGCAGACAACAGTATGATCAGCAGGACGAGGTCTACGGAAAAACCGTAATTCAGCGTCACGGAAAAATGATGCTGGTTCAGAATCCGCCTGCACTGAGTCTTACAACAGAAGAACTTGACAAAATTTATGCACTTCCTTATATGAGGGACTATCATCCGTCATATGAAAAGCTCGGCGGTGTTCCGGGCATTGAAGAAGTTAAGTTTTCGATAACACATAACAGAGGTTGTTTCGGGTACTGTAATTTCTGTTCCATTGCACTTCATCAGGGCAGAAAAATTACCTGCCGAAGTGAACAGTCAATTCTTGATGAGGCAAAAAAGCTTACTCAGATGAAAGATTTTAAAGGCTACATTCACGACGTTGGAGGACCGACGGCAAATTTCCGTCATCCATCATGCGAAAAACAATTAAAGCTCGGACTCTGCAAAGGCAAAAAATGTCTTGCACCAAAGCCGTGTGCAAATCTTCATGTGGATCACAGCGAATATATCGGAATACTCCGAAAACTTCGTGAAATAAAAGGCATAAAAAAAGTTTTCATCCGTTCGGGTATAAGATATGATTATCTGATGGAAGATGAAAGCGATGAGTTTATGAAGGAACTTATCAGAAATCATGTCAGCGGACAGCTTAAAGTCGCTCCGGAACATTGTTCGGCGGCTGTACTTGATAAAATGGGTAAGCCGTACATTGAGGCGTACAGAAAATTCAAACAGAAATTTTATGACATTACAAAGGGTATGGGCAAGGAACAGTATCTCGTACCATATCTTATGTCGTCGCATCCGGGAAGTACCATAAAAGATGCTATCGAACTTGCGATTTTCTTAAAGGAAAACAAAATGCGTCCCGAACAGGTACAGGATTTTTATCCGACTCCGGGTACGATTTCAACGTGCATGTTCTATACAGGTCTTGATCCGTACACGATGGAAGAAGTCTACGTTCCGAAAACTGCGGAAGAAAAGAAAATGCAGAGAACACTTCTGCAATACTTCAAACCCGAAAACAAAAAAATCGTTATTGCGGCACTGAAAAAGGCAGGACGTCATGATCTTATAGGAACAGGCAAGAACTGTCTTGTCGCCCCTGACAGCACTCCTCAGAAATCAGGTAATAACACAAGAGGAAAGACAGTAAACAACAGAGGGAAAAAGAATGGCAGAAAGAAAAAGTAAAGGTAAAAAGGGTGGTCTGACGGCAGGAATACTTGCTTTATTGGTCGCTGGTGGTGCGTATAT
>JAFQBO010000405.1 GCA_017416665.1 Oscillospiraceae bacterium | reverse complement strand
TCACAATTCATGCAGGATTAAATAGAGAAGCTGTAGAAACAGTAAAAAGAAATAAGAGATTAACTCATATTGTTTCAAGAGGAGGTTCTTTATTATTTGCATGGATGGAACTTAATAATAAAGAAAATCCATTTTATGAACATTTTGATGAATTACTAGATATATGTGCTAAATATGATATAACTGTTTCATTAGGTGATGCTTTAAGACCAGGTTCAATTAATGATTCAACTGATGCAAGCCAAATAAAAGAGCTTATAACTTTAGGTGAACTTACTAAGAGAGCTTGGGAAAAGAATGTTCAAGTTATTATTGAAGGACCAGGCCACATGGCTCTTAATGAAATAAAGGCAAATCTGACAGGTGATCCGTTAAAAGATGCACCGTACCTCAATGAGCAGTCTGCAAAATACAAGGGAGAAGAATTTTCCGAAGAACTTGACAGAGCGTTTGCAGAAATTATGTTTGAAACGGAAGAAAGAAATTACCGTACAACCCTTGAAGCTTTTCTTGAAAATGAAAACAAAAAAATTGATGAACAGCTTCAGGAAGCTGAAAAACGTTTCAATAACAGAAACTATGATGCAGGTATGAAAATTCTCGGTGAGATAATCAAAAACAATATGCTTTCATGGAATGATACAGATGAGGTTACTTATAAGTGTTTCGGTACACCGCTTGAATACCTCCTCTATAAAAACCTCTATGAGGACAGAGAAAACGCAAAGGTAATCAAACCTGTAGGCGGAAATCTCGCAAAGGTTTATATTATGTACTGTCACGGGCTTACAAAAAAGCAGAGATTTGTTGAGGCAATCGGTGCCATCGAACGTGCAAGACAGCTTAACCCTGTCGATCCGGAAGTCTATATTCAGTATGCAGAAACTGCAAAGCTGATTAAGGATACTGAAACACTGGAAATGTGTGCAAAGGAACTCTTAAAGTGTGCGATTTCAAAAAAGCAGGTTGGACAGGCATATTTTACTTACAGCTTTTACTTTTCAGAAATGCGTATGTTTGACAAGGCTCTCGCACTCCTTCAGATGAGCAAAATTTTCAGAGATTCACCTCTTTACGAAACAGAGCTTGAATATATTACTCAGCAGATGGGACTCGGTCACGAACCTCAGATGTTTACAACAAATGAACTTATGCATATTCTTATAAATGAAAATATTCAGCCCGGACCATCAGCGGCGGTTGTTCATATTGCAAACACTGTGGCAAAGCAGTTTGAAGACGAAAATAAACCTGAATACGCAAAATATTTCTACGAAATAGTTTACGAACTCACAGAAGACGAAAAAACAGGTGAACATATTAAAGAAATTACCAAATCTATTAAGTAATTGTAAACTTGAACAAATAAAACCGAAAAGATTTGTGCAATAATGTTGTACAAATAATATTGAAAAAATTTATAAAATATGTTATAATGGCTGTAATTGATATTACAGCCATTTTATTTTGTAAAATGTGTAATGTAATATTGTATTGATGGATTTTATTATATGGGAGGATCATAAAAATGAAGAAAAAATTTTTTGGCAAGGCACTTGCAGCACTTATTTCAGCGGCTTGTGCTGTAAACGGTCTTGTTGTTTCAAACTTTGCAACTGCGGAAACAGCAGATGTTTACGAATTTGAAACAGGTACACTCAGTACTGCTGACAGAGTTTTTGTTGGCGAGGACAGAGAAGGCAATGCTATTGAAGCCTCAGGCGGTAGCTTTGTGTTCTTACAGGATGCCGGTGAAACAGCATCTGTTGATGTTACTGTTGAAGAAACAGGTATGTATAACCTTACAATCTCTGCGTATGCACCATATGGCGACAAGATTCACAATCTTCTTGTAAACGGCGTTGATCAGGGACAGATTTCATTTGCTGAAAATAAAACAGGCTTTGTTGACGTAAACCTTGGCATGTTCAAGCTTACAGCAGGTACAAATACTGTAACTGTAAAATCAAGCTGGGGCTGGACATATATCGACTGTCTCAAGGTTACTGCACTTACTGATGCGGCACTTCCTTCACTTGACGCTCCTAAGATTCTTTCTGACAAGGAAGCTATTCCGGAGGCAAAGCGTCTTATGTGCTACCTCAAAGACGTATATGGAAACGGCATCATTTCAGGTCAGCAGGAAATCTATATGTATGGTCCGCATAACTTTGAATATGAATTCAACTATATTCAGGATTTAACAGGTGAACTTCCTGCTATCAGAGCGTTTGACTACCTTAATGAAGCCAATATCCTTTATGGTTCAGAAGATGGTACAACAGACCGTATGATCGACTGGGCAAAGAACAAGAACGGTATTATTACTGCATCATGGCATGTAACTGTTCCAAAAGACTTTGAAAATTTTGAACTTGGTGTAACAAAGGTTGACTGGTCACAGGCTACATATGGCGTAAAGGACGATAACGGAAATCCTGCAACAACTTTCGATACATCAAAGATTCTTGAAGAAGGTACAAAGGAAAGAGAATACTGGATGGCTTGTCTCGATAAGCTTGCACAGTCAATTCAGAAACTCCAGGACGAAAATATTCCGATTATTTTAAGACCACTTCACGAAGCTGAAGGCAGCGGCGGTGAATCAGGTTCATGGTTCTTCTGGGGACAGGATGGTTCAGAAGTTTACAAGGAACTCTGGAAACTCACATACAACACACTCGTTCATGACTACGATCTTCACAACATCATCTGGGAATGGAACAGCTATGCTTATGACACATCAGCAAACTGGTATCCTGGCGATGAATATGTAGACCTCGTTGCTTATGATAAGTACAACTGTACAAACTGGTCATCTGGTCAGCCTGTTCTTGAACACAATGTAAGTGCTATCACAAGTACATTCTACAAGATCGTTGAACTTTACAAGTCACAGAAGATGGTTGCAATGTCTGAAAATGACAGTATTCCAACTCTTGATAATATTTTAAGCGAAAAGGCTGCATGGCTCTATTTCTGTCCTTGGTACGATGGCGGAAGCGATAACATCAACTTCCTTTCAAATCCAATCTTCAACGATCCTGAAGATCTCAAGACAATGTATCAGTCAGATTACTGCATCACACTCGATGAACTTCCTGCTGATCTTTATACAGGATACTCACTCGACGGCTTTATCGAAGGCGAAGTTACTCCGACAGATCCTACTGAGACAACAGATCCGTCAGAAACAGATCCGACAGAACCTACAACAGATCCGGATGAAACAGTTAAGGTTGAAGCTGAAATCGGTGAGGGAACAGCAGGTTATACATTTGAATTACCTATGGGTTCTTCAATCGGAAATGAAATTTACATTGAACTGGAAGCAGATAAGGCTGTAACATATTCAAACGGCTGTGTAGGTGTTCCTGTAACATATGATGGCACAGATTACTGGGTAGCATATCAGTGGGAAATCACTAAGTCAGGTACAGTTGAAGTTGATATGACAGCACCTTATGAAATTTCATATAATAACGGTGAAGACAAGGTTGAAGATGAAAAACTTGCAAACAACATTATTGGTGAAGTATATCTGAGCAGAAGTGGTGAAGTTCAGGTATGGTGGACTAATGATGGTGCCGGTGAACAGATTGAAAACTCAAATGTAACACTTAAAGGCGCTTATGTTATAGAAGCACCAATTCCATCAACCGATCCCACTGAACCATCTACAGATCCAACTGAAACAGATCCTACAGAACCTTCTACAGACCCTACAGAAACAGATCCAACAGAACCTTCTACAGCTCCTTCAGTAGAAATCGGTACACCTTCAAAGATGGGTGACGTAAACTGTGATAATGCTGTTGGTACAGCAGACATAGCAGCTCTTTCAAAGTTTATAGCAAATGCTGATCTTTTCCCACTCAAGGATTCTACAGCTGCTGCAAATGCTGATGTTACACACGATGGCGTAGTTGATTCAACAGATACTCTCAAGCTTATTGAATACTTACTCAAAACAATTACAGCAGATGATCTTGAAAAATAATTTTATATTATAAAGGACGCTTTCGGGCGTCCTTTTGTTTTTGGAAAATATGGTGAATTTATATTTGTCGGTGTCCCGACCGAACATTTTCGGATTTAATTTAAGCGTTAATATAATTTAATGCACGATGGGTTATCGTAAGGTAAATTTTTATTTATCGCACAAACATTTTTATTTTCCGTACCTATCATCTGTAGGGGCTGATGCCTACATCAGCCCGTAATTTTCGTATAATTTATAAAGGGACGTCGAGGGCGCCGCACCCTACAAATGATTGAAATACGTCATTTACATGTAGGGGCGAGCAATGCTCGCCCGCAAAATATATTATAATTCAAACGGGCGACCAATGGTCGCCTCTACAGAAATTTTGTAAAATAAAAATACACCGACAAATATAAATTTACCTCACAATAAATCATCGTGCATTAACTATGATTTACGCTTAAATTAAATCCGATATTGTCCTGTCGGGACACCCACAAATATAAATTTTTGCATAAAAAGATGCCCTGTAAAACAGAGCATCTTATTTTATTATTTGATTTCATTCATAAGGTTTTCATATGAACTGCTGATAGCATCAATAATTTCACCATCTACGACAAAACCTGTATATTCACCGTTTTTCATGGAATAATACTTATCTGAATCTGGAACAGGAATGTATTCAATTACAGTAACAATATTATTTGTCTGAGTATATTGGATTGTTATTGTCGGGTCGCCTGATGGCTGAGCAGTTCTTTCATCAGCTTCAAAGTAAGCGTTATTGAAGGAGTTGAAGAATGTTACAAAGGCTGATTTCGCGTCTTCGCTGATTTCTGATACGTTTGTTTTATTTACGAGATAATTTTCTTCGCCGCCTGACATATCAAGCAGAACTTCATTTTTATTAATTGTTACACTGACATTTGCAACATTTGAAATATCTGTTGAGAATACCGAGGTATTCATCATGTCGAGTGTGCTGTAGTTAAGCAGTGATATTTCAGTAGGTATAAACGTAACAACCTGTCCGCTTTCGACAAATAAACCGTACATTTCTTCGCCATCGTTTATCATATCACCGAAAATCACCTTTGTGCTGTCTTCTCCGGCAGACACTTCAAACACATACTGTGGATTGTCAAATCCAAACTTGCTGTATTCTGCTTCTGTACAGCCTTCCTGAACGAATGTTGAAATCTGATCCTTTGCCGCATCTGTCAGGAATTCGTCAACCTGTGTGTAATAAACTGAATTGTCCTTGTAAGGCTTTTCCATTGACCAATTATCGTCTGCATCTTTGCTCATTGAGAAAAGAACATTTTCATCGGATTCCTTGCCTTCCCAGAGTGCAAATTGATCGATATTGTAAGATTTGTATGTAAAAATATATGTCTGTTTGAGTTCGTCTTTGTTTGCCGATAAAACAGCACCGTTTGAATATCCGATAAGGTAGATATTATCATCGTTTTCCTTCATTGCGTAGAAGTTTTCATATGTCGGAGTAGCATCACCCACGAGAATTGTGTGTTTTTCATCACCGATATAACAGCTTACCTTTATGGGGGTATCAAAGCCGTATTTTGAAGGATCTTCGTCTTCAAGGATCTTTGAGGCTTTAAGCGACGACATATTTGTTGCCATTGAGGCTACTACAGCATCATTGAGAGTAAATTCATCTGTGTTTGTAAGACTCCAGCCTGTTCCGGAAATATACTCGGCAACATAGTCACCGCCGTCGTTGCTTATTTCAATTTTGTCGACATTGTCCTCATTGAAATCAAACATTGTAAGTTTGTCTTCTTCTGCCTTTGCATCTTTTTAGGCTTTGTCATTGACTAAGTAGGCAACAGTGAAAATTCCGCCTGCCAGGAGCAGTACAGCCGCTAAGATGATAATTGCCAGTTTTAAACGTTTCATTATGAATTTCTCCTTTTAAGCCATATGAGGACACCAGCAAGTGCAACAACAACTGGTGCTGCAACCATGATGCCGATAATAAAGTTTGTGTCTTCCTTGCTTTCAAGTGTCATGTAGTCGTATGTTTTTTCTCTTGCAGGAATATTCATATCAATATTGCTGTCTGCCATCCATGAAATTGTAGTAAGGTAGAGATTGAGAGGTACGATTGTAAGACCTTCTGCAAGGTGTTCGTCATCAATAAATTCAGCGTTACCCATTAAAACAAGCTTTGCATTGTTTCTTGTCGGGTCTTCGGAATACGCTGAAAGGTAGAAAGGAGGGTTCATCATGAATTCAGTTTCTTCATTACCGCCATACTGAATACTTTCAGCTGTATCATATGTCTTGATAAGCGGACATATGTTAAGACTTGCGTAATTATCACCATTATAGTTGAAGAATGAACGTGATGCAGGCATATAAGGAATGAATGAACTCATTTCTTCGATAAGTGTTGAAGTGAGGTCGGTAAGCTTTTCGCTGTCGAGATTGAGATCGTCTGAAACAAGTCCCTCAAGACCGGTTGAACCGCTTTCTTCTTCTTCATTAAGATTGTAAAGTTCAACAAGGATAGTGGAGTTATCGCCTGAGATATGTCTTGATTCATCTGTTTCAGTAATTTTGTTGTAGTCCATACCGAGACAGAATTCATGCATGATTTCAATGAGATTTTCATAATCTTCGTTACTCTGATTAGGTGACATGAGGAGTGAAAGGTTTCCGCCGTTGTCGAGATAAACATCAAGTTTTTCTTTTTCATCTGTTGTAATGTCTGTCTGAGGAGCAGCTGCGATAATGATTGCGGCATCTTCCGGAACAGCAGATTCAGATGAAAGATTGAGTTCCTTTACGGCATAGTTTACGTTTTTAAGGTTTTTCTTGAAGTTTGTATAGTATTCGTCAACAGCCTTTTCACCATGACCGGTAAGGAAGTAAACAGAAGGTGTGATGTTTTCAACTACCGACTTGATTGCACCTGAAACAAGGTTTTCGCCCTGGAAATAAGCACTTTCGGCTGTTGCGTTACCATCATCATCATAGGAATAATTGTACATATACATTTCGGAAGCAGGAACTTTTCTTACGTTTTCACCGCATTTTACAATAATGTCACCGGATGAAATGTTAAGATAGCCGTCCGGATTGAGTTTATTTACAATGTCAGGATTTGTATCAGGATCGATGTCAATAAGAGTAACCTTTTCGAAACTGTCGTATTCTTCCATCATTGTTGTGAATGCCATCATTTCATCGGCGTCCTGAGAGTTTTTAATTTCGTCAAGCTCCATAAGGAGATAAATTTCAACTTCCTTGTCAAGATTGTTAAGATATTCAGTTGAATTTTCGTTGAGTGTATAGAGCTTGTTAGGAGTCATGTCAAGCTTGATGTCAAAAAAGGAAACTGCTACATTTATAAGTATTACAGCTACTGTAAGCATGATTCCAAGCATCCAGGCAATAGACGTGAATTTTAAGTTCTTTTTTGATTTTTTTACTGTACTCATGTTTAATTACCCCCTGCTCCAGCGTCTTTTTTCGATTGAGATTATGCAAAGTCCGACAAAAAGCACTGTTGCTGTAATAAAGAATATTAAATCGGCAATACCGAAAAGTCCCTGAGAGAAGTTGATAAATCTTTCTTCGGTTGAAAATGCACCGATAAGCTGTGCAACCTTAGGAAGGTTTGAAAAGAGACCACTGTTTTTGAAGTTGTCGATAAAGATAAGTATAATCATTGCACCTTCACTTAAAATGGCGGCAATAATCGGGCTTTCTGTAAATGATGACATAAGCATTCCGATTGCGATACAGACAAGTCCCCAGAAGAAGAATCCTGCATATCCGCATATAAGGCTTGACCATATTACGCCGCCTGTCATGGCAGTCAGGAGAGGGAAGAATAATGTTAAAACGAGCATTGTCAGGAAGACAGTTGCAACTGCCAGAAATTTTGCAATTACAATCTGGAAAACGTTCAGCGGACTTGTCATAAGCAGAACTTCAGTACCGCTTTTTCGTTCATCTGCAAAAGTTCTCATTGTAAGAGCAGGGATTAAGAAGATGAAGTAAAAGAAGTTGTTATAGAAGATGTTAGGGAATGAAAATTTGTACTGGTAGCCTTCGAGATTTGAAAGTCCCGAGATGAATGAAATTGAAAAAACAAGCATGAATAATGCTGCAATAACATACGCAAACGGTGAACAGTAGTATGAACGCAGCTCCTTTTTGTAAATAGAAAACATATCAGTTTTCCTCCTTTTCTGAGGAAACGGCGTCCTCGTTATAGTATGGGTTTTCATCGTCCATTTCATTAAGAAGATCTTTAAGACCTTTCTTTTTCGGTGCCTGTGCCGTAAGCTTTACAAAGACTTCTTCGAGGTTCGGCATTTCTGTTGTTACCTCTTCGATTGAGAAGTCGCCTGCAATGAGTGATGACATAATAGTCTTTCTTACGTCATCAGATTCGATTTCAACCTTGTATGTGTAAACATTTTCACTTTCAAATGTTGTGTCGATAATATTTTCAACACCCTTTACAGCCGAAATACACTCTGTGATTTTTTCCTTGTTTCCGGCGATCTTCATGATAAGAACAAGGGCACCACCCATATTTTTCTCAAGATTTTTAATTGTGTCCACAGCCCTTACTTCGCCATGACTTATGATAACTACCTTTTCGCAGACTGCCTGAATTTCAGCAAGAATATGAGAACTTAATATAATAGTATGTTCTTTTTTTAGCGACTTGATGAGATTTCGTACCTCAATAACCTGATTCGGGTCAAGACCTACAGTAGGTTCGTCAAGAATGAGATATTTCGGGTTTCCGATGATTGCCTGTGCAAAGCCGACACGCTGTCTGTAACCTTTGGAAAGGTTTCGGATAAGACGATTTTCAACGTCCTTTACCTTGAGCTTTTCCATTGCATTTTCAACCTGCTGGGCACGTTCCGCTCTCTTTACGCCCTTGATTCCTGCACAGAATTTCAGGTA
>JAFQBO010000404.1 GCA_017416665.1 Oscillospiraceae bacterium | reverse complement strand
ATACCATATCAGCAAACTTCAGAGCGATCTGCTGCTTGTAGGGCATTGTCTCACGGTCGAGGCAGATTGTCTCAAGAACCTTGTGAGCGTGGTAGAGGATTGTTCCGCCGGGTGTCTCATAAACGCCGCGGCTCTTCATACCAACGAGACGGTTTTCAACGAGGTCGGCAAGACCAATACCGTTTTCACCACCGAGCTTGTTAAGAGTTGAAACAATTTCAACAGCACCCATTTCCTTGCCGTCGATAGCTGTAGGGATACCCTGTTCAAAGTGAATTGTCACATATGTAGGCTTGTCAGGAGCCTGAATTGGAGAAACTCCCATTTCAAGGAAGCCTTCCTTTTCGTACTGTGGTTCATTTGCAGGATCTTCGAGGTCAAGACCTTCGTGTGAAAGGTGCCAGATGTTCTTATCCTTTGAGTAGTTTGTTTCACGGTTAATCTTGAGCGGAATGTTGTGAGCTTCTGCGTAAGCGATTTCTTCGTCTCTTGACTTGAGATCCCAAACTCTCCAAGGAGCGATGATCGGCATATCAGGAGCGAAAGCCTTGATAGCGAGTTCAAAACGAACCTGGTCGTTACCCTTACCTGTACAGCCGTGGCAGATAGCGTCAGCACCTTCAGCCTTAGCGATTTCAGCAATTCTCTTAGCGATGATAGGACGTGCAAAAGAAGTACCGAGCATATATCTGTTTTCGTAGATTGCACCAGCCTGAACTGTAGGGAAAACGTAATCTGTGATAAATTCTTCTGTAAGGTGTTCGATATAGCACTTTGAAGCACCGGTAGCGATAGCCTTTTCTTCGAGACCTTCGAGTTCATCTGCCTGTCCAACGTCACCTGAAACAGCGATTACTTCACAGTCATTATAGTTTTCCTTGAGCCACTGAATGATGATAGAAGTATCGAGACCGCCTGAGTAAGCGAGTACAACTTTTTTTATGTCTTTGTTTGTCTTTAAATTGTTCATTGTTAAAACCTCCGTTTTATTTCATTACTTATATTATACACCTTTAATTGTAAATGTCAAGTATCAATTTGCATAAATATACATAAATTTCTTTGTTATACATTATTTATGCATGCTTTTTTCATATCTTCCATTATTTAAAATATATTTCCAAATCCAAAGCAAATATAATTGAAATATAATTTCCAGTTACAAAAAAGGGCTATAGGAACCGCCATTCCTATAGCCTGATTTTTTTGTGTGAACACAGTGGATCTATTTATATCATGTTTATTTATATACCATAATTTTATTTTTGTCAATAATGAATATTTAAATTTTCAATTCTTTTTTCTTTGTCATGCCGATGTGTTCGTGTTTGTAGTTCATAAATATGAGTTTAAGTTCGGCATTATTTTTCTGATTTGCGTAATCAAAGAGTTTGTCAATATTTTTTGCTGTTACGAATTTGTGTGTATTAATTAAGGCATAAATTGTCGGAACATCTTCTTCATCAATCAGCCACTTGAATATTCTCAGACAACCTTTTTTGATAAACGCCTCTGCACATTCATCACCTGTCTTGATAAAATGACCGATAATCATTGCGTTTTTAAGTGGTGTGTAAATCTTTGCTGAAAAATCTTTTGTTTCAAGCATTTTATATGCTTCTGAAATATATTCATCAAACTTTTTATAATCTACGTTAAATGTAACGCTCTTTATTGTTACTTTTTCAAGACTCGAACACTCATAAAAAGCCCAATCTCCAATACTCATTACAGAAGCTGGTATTATTATTGATGTAAGACTTGAACAATGTTCAAAAGCACCTTCGCCTATACCTATTATAGAATCAGAAATAGTTACTTTTCCAAGGTCTGAACAATTATAAAAAGTAAAATCTCCAATATTAGTTGCATAATTTGGCATTTTAAGTTCATTAAGACTTGAACATTCTTCAAAGGCACTATTCCCTATACTCGTTACTGAATCAGGTATTATTACTTTATTAAGGCTTGAACATTCATAAAAAGCACCCTTTCCTATACTTATTACAGAATCGGGAATTATTACTCCTTTAAGCTTTTTACACCAGCTAAAAGCCTGCTCTCCAATACCAGTTACACGATCCGGAATTTTATAACTATTTTCCTTTTTACCTTGCGAATAACATAACAACTCTGTTTTTTCTTTGTTAAACAAAACACCATCAATATCCGAATAAATTGTATTTTCTTCAGAAACTTTTATTTTCTCAAGGTTTAAACAATCAGCAAAAACATTTTTTCCTATACTCATTACGGAATCGGAAATTATTACTTCTTTAAGGCTTTCACAGTGAGAAAAAGCACTTTCTCCTATACTTTTTACTGTATTCGGAATTGTTACTTTTTCATCTTCACCCTTATATTTTATTAAAATTGTATTAATAATAACCCAATCATTTGGATATTCTTCAAGCCATTTCGTATTAGAAAAAGCATACGCTCCAATGCTTGTTACCGAATCGGGTATAGTTACTTCTTCAAGTTCTGAACACTTATTAAAAGCATAACTTTCAATACTTATTACCGAATCAGGGATTATTACTGCTGTTTCGCCATCTTCGGGTATGTACTTTTTGAGAACGCCGTTTTCTATTTCAAACGCCATAATCATACTCACCTTTTTATTTTAATCTTAATCAAAATTATTATTTCGGCTGCAATTTAAGAAATTCCTCTGCAAGTCTCTGAGCGTCATCATACGTTTCAAGGCTGTAGCATTTTGCACGGAACGATGCTGCACCATAAAGACCTTTCATATACCATGAGGCGTGTTTTCTTGCCTCTTTCATAACACGTATTTCGTTATCCTTTTCAGGCTGACTGAGAATAAGACGTATATGATAAAGCATAACCTCCATACGCTGTTCAATGGTAGGCGGAGTGTACGGAACACCCTCAAAATAAGAATCTATTTCCCTGAAAATAAACGGATTTCCATATGTTGCCCTGCCTATCATGGCAAGATCACAGCCTGTATTTTCATACATATCAAGACAGCTTTGCAGACTGTCAATATCGCCGTTTCCGATAACCGGAACGGAAACCGCCTGTTTCACCTGCTTTATAATGTCACGGTCAGCCGTACCCGAATACATCTGATCCTTCGTTCTTCCGTGTACAGCAAGAGCATCTGCGCCGGCATCTTCAAGAGCCTGTGCAAATTCAACTGCATTTACACTGTCCTTATTCCAGCCTTTTCTGAATTTCGCCGTTACAGGCACACCCGAAACACTTTTGACCGCTTTTACGATTTCCGATGCAAGTTTAATGTCCTTCATCAATGCACTGCCAGAATTGTTGTTTACAACTTTCGGTACGGGACAACCCATATTTATATCAATAATGTCAGGGTTGTACTGCATACATATTTCAGTCGCCTTTTTCATAAACTCCGGATCGTCACCGAAAAGCTGTAAAGCCATCGGGCGTTCCTTTTCGGTGACGGTACAGAGTTCAGCCGTTTTTTTATCGTTGTAGCACAGACCCTTTGCGGAAATAAGCTCACTTACGGTATAGCTTGCACCGTATTCACGACAAAGAATACGGTATGCCCTGTCTGCCACCGATGCCATTGGAGCAAGTACGGCTGTTTTTTTGATTTTTACATTTCCTATATTTATGTATTCCATTTCTCACCTTTTATCGTTCTGTAATATTCAGAATTTTCATTGCGTTTTTATAAAGTATCTTCTGTTTGTCTTCGTCTGTGATGTCGAGACTGTTTATCATTTTTATCTCGTTTACAGGGCTGTCCCAAGGGCAGTCACTTGCCATTAAAATTCTGTCAGTGCCGTGAAGGGAGACAATTCTGTTTAAAATTTTCTGTCCGATTTCACCCGCCGTGTAGCTTACATCAAGATACACGTTTCCATCTGTTCCGGCAATGTACTTTTCAACCTGTTCCCAGCGGTACATGCCACCAAGATGTGCAAGTATCATTGTAAGCTTCGGAAAGTCGCTGTGAATCTGTGCAAACGCCTTCGGCTTACCGTGAACCTTATCAGGTGAAAGCGGATCGTATCCTGCGTGAAAAACAATCGGCAGTCCGAGCTGTGAACACTTTTCGTAAATCGGATACGCCTTTTCATCATCAGCCATGAAATTCTGATAATCCGGATGAAGCTTGACACCGTAAAGACCCATCGCTTTTATATTTTCAAGTTCAGTCACTGCATCTTCAGCATCGGGATGAACGCTCCCGAACGGACAAATCCTGTCAGACTTTATTTCCTCTGCCCAACTGTTTATTATAGTCTGCTGTGACGGCTTTGTAGCAATCGGCAGTATAACCGAAATATCAACACCGCATTCGTCCATGTGCTTTATAAGTCCGTTTACCGAACCATCTGTATAAGGTTTTATACCGGAAGTCTCTGTAAGACTGTTCATAGCTCTCTCTACTATTTTATCAGCAAAAGCGTGTGTATGAAAATCTATAATCATTGCAATTCTCCTTTTAAAATGACTTATAAAAATAATGTTATACCTAAAAATAAAATTTGTCAATCATTATTTTTCAAAAAGTACTTGCATTTTTCTGAAAATATGATAAAATATAAGTAAGCAGTTTTGATGCTTTATTCTTTTCATGGAGGTGTATTGAAAAATGGCATACAAAATTACAGATGAATGCATCGGTTGCGGTGCATGTGCAGGTGAATGTCCTGTAAGCGCTATCTCAGAAGCAGACGGCAAGTACACAATCGACGCTGATACATGTATCGATTGCGGCGCATGTGCAGGTGCATGCCCAGTAGCAGCTCCTGTTGCTGAATAATCGTAAAAAAACGCTCTCCTTAAACGAGGGCGTTTTAATTTTCAACAAAAATGTTGTATTACACAAATTTCAACACGTTAATTCGTCATTTTGCACAATAAAATAAAAAGTCAAAATGCATAGTATTTTTATTCAATTTCAATCCTATTTGTATATTTTCTATTGAAAACGGCGTAAATACGGGCTTTTCATTGATTTTCAAAATGTAAAAACTAACTTTTCAGCAAATTTAAGTCAAAAAAAATCTACATACTGTCCATTGACTTTTTTATTTGTTTTGTGTTATAAATAATATAAGAAATGAAAAACACAAAAGCCAACGGCTGAATGCTTGGAGGAAAAGGTTATGACATATAAAGAAATAGTAGAAAAGGTAAAGAAGGAATTCGGTAAAGCAGACGTAAGCAATTACGAAGATCATCTCGCTCTTCAGATTAATATTACAGGAGAAGGCGAAGGTTCATTCTATACAGAAATCAACGAAGGCAAACTTATCATTGAACCTTACGATTATAATGATAACAATGCAACACTTACAGCTTCAGCTGATGACATTATTAAGATTTTCGGCGGTAAGCTTGATATGAACGAAGCTGCTGAATCAGGCAAGCTTGAAATTGCCGGCGATTACGCAAAGGCTCTTTCAATCCAGCCTGTAATTGAAGGTCTCAAGAAGCCGGCAAGAAAAACAGCTGCAAAGAAGACTACAACTAAAAAAGCCGCTGAAAAGGAAACAACAGCAAAGAAAAAGACAGCAACAAAGAAAACTGCTGAAAAGGCTGAAGCAAAGACAGTAACAAAGGCAGTTAAGGAAACAGCAAAGAAGACTACAGCCGCAAAAACAACTGCTGCAAAGTCAACAAGAACAGCAAAAAAAGGCTGATTAAAATATGATATATTTCGTCAGGCGTCCGTTTGAGGCTGATAACAATAAGCTTTCACACAAAAAACAGCTTAAAAGTTCTCTTAACGAAATTTTAACAGACGTTCTGGCACAGCTTGACATAAATTATACCCAGGACAATCTGGTCTATGGTGAACACGGCAAGCCTTACTTAAAAAATATCAACAATGTATTTTTTAACATAAGTCATTGTCACGAACTCGGCGTATGTACAGTTTCTGATACTGAAGTTGGTATTGATGCCGAAAATATCCGTAAATGGAGTCCTTTGGTTCCCAAAAGAGTTTTTTCTGACAGAGAGAATAATTTTCTCGAAAATGCTGAAAATAAAGACGAGGCATTTTTCAGATTATGGACTCTCAAGGAAAGCTTTGTCAAAGCAATCGGAATCGGGATTTCATACCCTTTGAAAACATGTGAGTTTTTATTTGATAATGAAAATATTATTGCATCAGGTTGTGATGGCTGTAGTTTTTTGCAGATAATTTTAAATGATACATTTATTTGTTCAGCCTGCGTAAAAAACACAGATAAATACAGCAACAAGCTCTATCGGATAACTGAAACTCAACAGGTTTTCAGCTTGAATTTATGAAATTTTCATGGGTCTTATGACCTTATAATAGCACGGAATTATCGTCCGTGCAATGATCCCCCTCTCTCTGCACCGCATTTTCAGCGGTGCTCTTTTTGTCTTCATGTATTTTTTACTGTTACGAATATTATTTACATTTTTGATAAAATAAAACCGACACTCTTAAGCGTCGGTTCAGACTGTAGAAAAACTCAAAATTAATTTCGTGCCGATTAAATCGGCAGACAAATATGAGTACGATCAAAGTAAGGGGACGCTTTCTCTTGTAAAGCGTCCCCTCTTGAAAAACAGCCCACTGGGCTGTTTTTCAATTCACCCCTCGTAAATACGCCTCCGATGGGGTATTTCGCCGTCTGCGGACGGCGACCAAAGGCTCTGCCTTTGGATTCCGCAAGCCTTTAAAAAGGCTTGACCGAAACTTTTAGTTCTTATTATTATGCCATCGTGCAGTATACTATAAATTATAATTTT
>JAFQBO010000403.1 GCA_017416665.1 Oscillospiraceae bacterium | reverse complement strand
CTATTTGTAAGAACTTGTTCTAATAGGATTTGTACAGATTTTTATGATAACCGATTGAATTTCCCATATATTGAAACAAAGTAAAAAATATGTTATACTAAAGAAAGAATTTTTTATTAAAGGAGAATGAAATGAATAACTTTAACAAATGGGTAGCAATATACGGAAATGCGATGTCAATAGCCGACCACAAGCCTGAAACCTACAGCAGGGACATAACACTGCGTTATCCGGTGCTGTCACCCTTTGACGGCAGTAAGCTCAGATTTACCTTTGACAATTTCTGTGCGGACGAGGACATTACCATAACCGAGGCGTTTGCTGCGTTTGCAGACAAAGAAAACAACATGCGTATCGACAGCAGTACAAGTGTACGTATTACTTTCGGCAAAAATAACAGTGTTACCGTAAAAGGCGGCAGTAAGGCGGTAAGCGATGAAATCGAAATGAATGTAAAAAGAGGAGATATGCTCTGTATAAGCTTCTATCTCGCCGACTATACCCTTATGCGTTCATCTGTTATAATAACAGGTCCTCATTCGGGCGGTCAGTACTGTGTCGGAAACGCCGTAAATGATGAAGTTTTTGACATTGACAGGTCAAGACGTACCAACTGTTATTACTTCCTCAGTGACATTGACATACTGACCTCAGAAGAAAATCACGCTCTTATCTGCTACGGCGATTCGATTACCTCACAGGAATGGCCTGACCATCTCACAGACCGTCTTGAGAAAAACGGTATAACAAATCTGTCAGTTATCAGAAAAGCGGCAAGCGGTACCCGTATTTTAAGGGAGTACGACAATATCACCTACGAGTCATACGGTCTTAAAGGTACAAACAGAGTTCCGAGGGAATGGGACGTTGCAGGTGCGGACATGCTTATAATACAGCAGGGTATCAACGACATTATTCATCCTGTCGGAACGGACGTAAATCCGTTTCGTCCGATGTCGGATCTACCGTCACTGAATGAGCTTACAGACGGTATTTCATGGTATATTTCCCAGGCACGCAAGAAAGATTTCAAGGTATATCTCGGAACACTTCTTCCGATAAATGGCTGGCGTACCTACGCTGATTTCAGGGAAATTCTGAAAAACGACTTCAATGACTGGCTGAGAAATACGGATCTTTCGGACGGCTGTATTGATTTCGATAAGGCGGTACGTTCTGAATCTGATCCGACTTCCTTTGCTGACGGCAATGACAGCGGCGACCACCTTCACCCGAGTACTGACGGCTATAAGGCTATGGCTGAAGCTGTTTTGGAAAATATTCTTTAATAAATTCGCAATTATACAGAACAACAGATTTTAATTTCTTATTATGCAAAAAACAGAGGGCGACCAATGCTCGCCCGTTCAGACTGTAGAAAAACCTCAAATTTAATTTTCGTGCCGATTAAATCGGCAGGCAAACTTGAGTATGACCAAAGTAAGGGGACGCTTTCTCTTGCAAAGCGTCCCCTCTTGAAAAACAGCCCACTGGGCTGTTTTTCAAT
>JAFQBO010000402.1 GCA_017416665.1 Oscillospiraceae bacterium | reverse complement strand
TTCATAGATTTCAGCTGTTCGTTCCAGTCCTTGCACTCGGGGATCTGTCGCTGAATATTTTTGTAACCCTTGTCATACAGAATATCAGAAAGCCTGTAGGCAGCGTCAATTCCGCCTTCGTCGTTGTCTGTGCAAATCACAATTTCACACAGATCCGGATGGTTTTCAAGTGCCGTAAGCACAGCGTTTTCATACACACCGTTCATTGCGATATATGAATTGTTCTGCCAGTTTTCTGGGTAAAGAATTAAAAATGACAGCATATCAATGGGTGCTTCAAAAATATATATTTTTCCTGATTTTCCAAAGTGTGAAAAGCTGTATTTTGTGTCCGAGCCTTCCACAGTCTGACGAAAGGATTTCCCGAATGAGTTTGCTGAACGCTTGTGAGCCTGACGGGGAACATCCTTTTCATCAACACTAACAAACACGGCATTGTGATGTTCCTTATCCTCATACAGCGTGTGATTTTTCGCAAAGAAAGTCACCACATCGGGACTGATATGACGGTGCTTTATGAGGTATGCAAACACCCTGTGCATATCGGAATTTCTTTCGGGAAGTTTAAATTCCTTGTGTGTTTTATCCTTTGGAATATCCTTTGAAACCGGTATTGAAACAGCCGAAAAATTTTTACCGAGAAGCTCGTGCATAGCAGTCTGAAAATCCATCCCGTAGTGATGCCTCATAAATCGTATTGCACCACCGCCAATCTGATTTTTATGGTCATACCATGTTGAACCGCTGATTGTAATGCTGTCATGACTGCCTGTGCCGTCGGTGTAAATCAGCTTGTACTCTCTGCCGATTTTTTCAAGCTTTTCTCCACGAAGCCGTAAAAACTCCGCTAAATCAACGGAGTTTGCAAGCTGTTTCTCTTCTTCTGTGTATGGTATATATGGTGGCATAAAAACCTCCTTCCGATTGTTTATTCTTCCATTTAAACTTTATCCGCCGAATGGCGAAATCTTTTTTCTTTTGCTTACTTTTCTTTTTTCAGCAAAAAGAAAAGTAAGTTACATGCCTACGATTGACCACAGGTACAACGGTGCAGTCAGTGAGAATAACAGACAGCCGAAAAGGATTGCAGGAGCCATCCATTCGAACTGACCATGTTTGCGATAATCGAGATAACAAGTCCCAATTTTGGCAAACAATAAAATTGCAAGTATCACATCAATTACGGGAAACACAACATTGTCAACGATTGTTCTGACCTGACTTTTGGCTGTGTCCCATGTTCCCTGAACAGCGGCTGCAACATCGCCGTCTGCAAAGGCTGTAATGCTGCATAAAGCGGTCATTACTGCAATTGTAATTAATGATGTTATTATCTTCTTTTTCATAAAATTACCCCTTTTCAATTTATTTTTCTCGCAAGTATTTTACACACATTTACGAGTCAGTGAAGTGTGCGTCTGGGTCCAGCGTCACGCTGGTTATTATTCCTGTCAGAACAGTTCTTGAATTGCCCTCGGAACCGGTACAGGTTGAAAGCGAAACAAATCGGCTGTTTTCGGACATTTCCGTCTGCCTCCATATGTATGAACTTCTTCTGAGATTTTCACGCCATACATCAAAATCAGCTGAAATGTCATAGAAACTGTCGGTA
>JAFQBO010000401.1 GCA_017416665.1 Oscillospiraceae bacterium | reverse complement strand
AATAACCACATCCGGATCAGCCTTTGTTATAACACTGTCAACGGAAGACTTGTCGGTAATATCCATTTCATCAATATCCACACCGATTACTTCACAGCCTCTTTTTTCGAGTTCTGCCACAACATCATAACCAAGCTGTCCTTTAACGCCTGTAACCAATGCCTTCATTTATACTCTGCCCTTTTCCTTGTACATTTTGTCAAAGTAGTTCTGATATTCTCCCGAAATAATATCCTGCCACCAGTTTTTGTTGTCAAGATACCACTTTATTGTCTGTCTGATACCGTCTTCAAACTTAGTTTCAGGAAGCCATCCGAGTTCACTGTGAATTTTAGTCGGGTCGATAGCGTATCTCATGTCATGACCAGGTCTGTCTGTAACATAAGTTATAAGACTTTCAGGTTTGTCAAGTTCCTTAAGGATTGTCTTTACGACTTCAAGATTTGTCTTTTCATTATGACCGCCGATATTGTAAACCTCACCTACTCTGCCTTCACGCATAACGAGATCGATAGCGATGCAGTGATCCTTAACATAGAGCCAGTCTCTTACATTTTCGCCCTTACCGTAAACAGGAAGCTGTTCATCAGCCAGTGCTCTGCTGATCATAAGAGGAATAAGCTTTTCAGGGAAATGATACGGACCATAGTTGTTTGAACATCTTGTAATAGTAACAGGAAGTCCGAATGTTCTGTAGTATGCAAGAACAAGAAGGTCTGCACCCGCCTTTGAAGAGCTGTACGGACTGCTTGTATGGATAGGAGTTTCCTCAGTAAAGAAGAGATCAGGTCTGTCAAGCGGAAGATCACCATAAACCTCATCAGTTGAAACCTGGTGATAACGCTTTATACCATATTTACGGCATGAGTCCATAAGTACCTGAGTACCCATAATATTTGTTTTAAGGAAGATACCCGGATCTTCGATTGAACGGTCAACATGTGACTCAGCGGCAAAATTGACAACAATATCAGGTTTTTCTTCTTCAAAGAGCTTTTCAACCGCTTCTCTGTCAGCAATATCAGCCTTTACAAAACGGAAGTTCGGATTTTTCATAGCCTCTTCGAGAGTTGAGAGATTACCTGCATAAGTAAGCTTGTCAAGACAGATTATTCTGTCTTCAGGATGTTTTTCAAGCTGTAAATACACAAAATTCGCACCGATAAAACCGGCACCGCCTGTTACGATTATAGTCATAGTTCAGACTCCTTTATTTTTAGTTTTTCCAGAATATATATATATTTGTTTTTCTTCTTTTTATTTACGGCAATATAGTAAGCCGCACCTATAATAATCCATAAATAGCTGTAAAGGAACGAGCTTAAAACGTCTTCAATTATTCCGTAAAGCGAAAACATTATAATCGCTATGTGAACATAATTATTGTAAACTCTTGTATTTTTTGCAGTCATGAAACATAAAATCAGATATACAATACCGATTACTGCACCGAACTGTAAAAACAGATTTAAAAATCCCGAATCAAGATGCCAGTATTCCCTGCCTGTT
>JAFQBO010000400.1 GCA_017416665.1 Oscillospiraceae bacterium | reverse complement strand
TGACCGTCCGTATATATACTGAAGATTAATCGTATTCTGAATTCTGACATGAGCAGCTGTCAGCGGAAAGTCTTGTTTCTATCGGCATTGAACAACCGCAGAACGAGTTTTCAAGCTTTACCGGTGAAAATTCCTCTACAGGAAACTTGATTCTGTCAAACACCTCACATGGTGTATCTGAACCGGAACAGCACTCCTTCTGAGGAATTGTGTAGTTATAGGCTGGTACCATTACAGTAACCGGTCGTGTAAGTTCCACAACATAGAAAAGTCCTATTGTAAGCAGTACGCCTCTTGTGGATACACACTCACCCACTCCGCACTCACAACCTGTACAGATAGTAGCAATTTTCGCTTCAAGTACAAGCGGCGAAACTGCCTGAACAAGAGCTGTCGGCGGATTGATTATGTTACAGCACTCTCCTGTACTGCCTGTAATTGTACCGTCACTTGAAAAGGTTCTTGAGTTGGTGTCACTGCCGAACAGTACACAGTTTTTGCTTATTGATGCTGTACCTGTATATTCGGTTGGTGTACCGCATGCTGTCTCATAAACAAGTAGCTGAACATCGAATGTAAATGTAATGTCAACCGAGTAAAAGCCCTTGTTGAACGGTATCGGATCGACATTCATACAGATGTTTGATACGGTAATACACCTTGTTTTTACAATAGTTGCCGAGGCAGGCAGAGGATCTGTAAGGACTACCTGTACACCCTTTATACAGTCCTTGTCACTACAGCTGTCAAACACACGGTTTACTTTAATCGGTATTGCTTCGCAGTCATTCATACGTTTTTCGTAATCGTTCATGGATAACCTCCTGTTAAAAAATATATACTGATTTGAAGTATGCGGGCTTTCAATATATCATATTCAGAAAATTCTCTGATTGTTACAGATGGGCATTATTTTTTCCCACAAATTACCTGAGGAATATAAGGGTAATTATTTTAAATTATATTGACTTTATTATCAAAAAATGTTAAAATTATATTATATATAAAGTTATGGAGGAATGAAAATGAAAAAAAAGATCCAAGGGATTTTGTCGGTTGCTGCTGCATCTGCATTAATTTCATCAGCTTTGCCGTTTTCGGTAAATGCAGAAGATGAATCTTCTGTTCTGTGCTACAGAATTACGGATAACAGTGCAATTGTAACAGACTGCCTTGCAACAGATGCAGAAACTGTCACAATCCCTGACAGCATTGTTGCTGACGGTGTGAGTTACACCGTAACTGGTGTTGACGATTTTGCGTTCGGCTACTGCGATAACCTTTCGGTTGTGAACGTTCCGTCAACGCTGAAAAGTGATTTCATGGGAAACATAGCTTTCCAGACAGCTTCTTCAATCGTTGATTTCATGAACAACGAACTCGGTGAAGACGCCACAACAGAAGATGTTGTTTTATATGTTGCCGAAAAAATCAACTACAAAAACGGTAACTACACCGAAGCCGATGTTGAAGAAATCAATCAGAAGCTTATGAGCCACCTCAATAAGG
>JAFQBO010000399.1 GCA_017416665.1 Oscillospiraceae bacterium | reverse complement strand
GCTGAAGACTGGTTCGTTTGTCAGGATTGGTCCGCTTGTATTGATAGCATTGATATGTGTATTGAATGCGATGAGCTTGTAGATATCTATATCACAGCAATCGAGCTCTCGCCAGAAGGCGTTGAGTATATTGATCGTGAAGGAGAATTTGCATCCGCACTGTTTGCAGGAACGGTCTCTTTCTATCTAGGATTTAATTATGTTGATCACACAAATGAGGTCTATGACCGTGAAGACCGTGTCTATTACAACACCATTTATGGTAAGGGTGCCGCAGAATTGAGGGTGCCGTTTACAGGAACGGTTACTATTTTGATTCCTCATGATGGTACTATGGAGTTAAACTCTTCCGAATTTGATGAGGTTGTGCTTGGGGACGAGGAGATTATTGATTATGAACTGACCCCCTATCGCAACGATGATGATCCTTACTTTGCTGAATGTCCTGACTGTGGAAAGAAGATTAACGTTTTCGGTCAGAGCAAGCTTGATGAGGTTGCAAAGCAGTATGAACTGGATATTCTCGGAAGAATGCCGATAAATCCTAAGCTTGCGGCGGCATGCGATAAGGGTGCTATTGAACTCTATGCAGGTGATTGGCTTGATGCTGCTGCTGATAAGATTGAGGCGATGAAGTAATTACATCTGTTAATTTATGTGAAAAATGTTCGTATTCGTAAAATAAATACAGGTAATGAGTATAAATTATAATTTATCGTTATAATAATTTTTCTGTACTTTTCTTGCTTGCACAAGAAAAGTACCAAAAGAATGCCCAAACTTTCTTTGTAAAGAAAGTTTGAACAAAGAAAAATTAACTGCGTATCTCCAATAAACTCAGACTGTCACCCATGAAAAGCATAAGAAAAATGAAAATAAGTAAAATCATAATTGATAATTAACTTGAAACAAACTACTCCCATGTTTTATAAGAAGTTCGTTTTTTCTTGGGCAGATAGAAAGTTATCTTGCTTGCATATAAAGGATTCTTGCCGAAGGGATGAGTTGGCGGTACACATCAGAAAACTGCCGTAGAAAGTCAAGTAATAAATATACTTCAATTTTTTCTTTTTTGATTAAACTTTTTTCTATTCGAAGAAAAGAAAAAAGTTTATGCATTTCTTTGTAACTTTCTTTGTGCAAGCAAAGAAAGTTAAGAATAAAAATGATGGTAAATATAAATTTAACTGCCTACAAAAATTTTACACATACAAAATGTTCGCCGATATTGACATTTTGAATAAAAGTGATATAATATAAATATACTGTTTTCGGGCTGTAAAGATTTTAGAGCGTGTTCACATTAAAACCAAACATGCTTTAATCTGAGCAATCGGCTTACAGGCTTTATGTGTTTTCAGCAGGGAAGTTGTCTCTGCATCAGATTCATGTATGCTCATGCTATGCCCGATTACACTTAAAAGTAGTCGGGCTTTTTGTGTCCGTCTGAAAGGATTATACATAATGGAAAACAGAATAGCAATCCTGTCTGTAATTATTGATGACCTCAGTTCCTCGGAGGCTGTAAATTCACTTCTGCATGAATACAACAGTATCATTGTCGGCAGAATGGGAATACCTTACAGGGAAAGAGGAGTTTCGGTTATTGCAGTTGTTGTGGATGCCGATACCGATACAATAAGTGCCGTTACAGGAAAACTCGGAAAAATTCCGGGTGTTTCCGTCAAATCGGCAGTGTCAAAAAATAAGTGAAAAGAGGAAATTTTATGTTCGACAGCAAATCAAAAAAGTCAGAAGAATTCATTGATCATGATGAGATTCTCAAAGTACTCGCATATGGTGAGGAAAACAAGGATAACAGCCAGAAGGTTGACGAAATACTTAAAAAAGCTGAAACACTTGTCGGTCTTGACAGATATGAGGTATCCGTACTTCTTCATGCATGTGAAAATATGGAAAATACTCAGCTCCGTGAAAAGATTTTTGCTATGGCAAGAAAAATCAAGGAAGAAATCTACGGCAAGAGAATTGTTATGTTTGCACCGCTTTATGTTTCAAACTACTGCATAAACGGTTGTAAATACTGTGGTTATCACTGCGGTTCAGGCATCAGAAGAAAAAAACTTACTCAGGAAGAAGTTGCAGAGGAATGCCGTGCTATTGAAGCGATGGGTCACAAGCGTATTGCCATGGAAGCCGGAGAAGATCCTAAAAACTGTGATATTGACTACATTCTTGAGTGTATGAAAACATGCTATGCAACCAAGAACGGTAACGGCGAAATCAGACGTATTAATGTAAATATTGCCGCAACAACCGTTGAGAACTACAAAAAGCTCAAGGAAGCAGGAATCGGTACATATGTACTTTTCCAGGAAACATATCACAAGCCTACATATGAAAAGCTTCATCCGTCAGGTCCGAAGAGTGACTACGATTACCACACAACAGCACACGACAGAGCTATGATGGGCGGTATTGACGATGTTGGTATCGGTGTTCTTTACGGTCTTTATGAATATAAGTATGAAGTAATCGGCACAATGCTCCATGTAAAGCATCTTGAAGACACATTCGGTGTTGGTCCTCACACAATTTCAATTCCTCGTGTAAGATGGGCAGAAGGCGTTGACCTTAATCTTTTCCCGAACATTGTTTCTGATGAACAGTTCAAGACTATCATAGCTGTTTTAAGACTTGCCGTTCCT
>JAFQBO010000398.1 GCA_017416665.1 Oscillospiraceae bacterium | reverse complement strand
TTCGGGAAATATAATGTATAATATTTTTTAAAGTTTTGTAACAGTATGCAGAAACATGTGATATATGCAAAATGTTTACAAATATTGACACGCTTCTGAGTAATACTGTACAATTCTCAGAAGAGTGGTGTATTTTATTGACATTATTACTCATTTGAGTTATAATATGTGTTGGCGAAAATAAAATATAAATTTTTGGAGGAGAAAAAATGAAAATCAGAAACAAAAAACTTATCGCATGTGTATGTGCCTTATCCCTCATTACAGGTATCACACCTTACTGCAGGGAGATTGCAGAAAATGTAAGCATTACTGCAAGTGCGGAGACATACGAAGACCTGACATATGAGCTGGTTGACGAAAACCTTGATGCGGTTGATGATTATGTTATGATAACAGATTGTAATGACGAGGTAACAAATATTGAAATTCCTGCTGAGATTGACGGTTTACCTGTTAAAGTCATAGGTGATTCAGCTTTTTCGTATTGTTATTATTTGGCTAATATTACAATACCTGAAGGTATTACAAAAATAGGTAATTCAGCATTTTTCAAATGCTGTAATAAGCTCCAGAGCATAGTAATTCCGGATTCAGTTACAGAAATCGGCTCATTTGCTTTTGATGAATGTGGAAATTTGTCTGATGTTCAGTTAGGAAGCGGACTTAAAACAATTGGTGAAGAAGCATTTCATAATTGCGACAGCCTTAAAAAGCTGATTATTCCTGAAGGTGTCGAGAGTATAGGCTCACGGGCATTTTACGGTTCAAAATTAACAAGTGTTGTTTTACCAGAAAGTCTTAAAGAAATGTATTCCAGTTCATTTATGAATACACCATTAATTAATGCTCAGTCAGAAGAAGATATCTGGTATATTCATAATTGGGTTATATATGGTGAAAGTGCAAAAAAACTGGAAACAAAAGAAGGTACAAGAGGAATTGCAAATTCTGCATTTTCCGACAGAAATATTCAGTATGCAAAAATCGGCGATGGTGTAGATGTAATTGGTGACTATGCTTTTTATAGCTGCAGCAGTTTGGAAACAGTGGAAATTGCTGATAGTGTTACTAAAATCGGCGATTATGCATTTTATGAAAATAAACATGAAATAGTACTTCCTGCTGAACTTACAGATTTAGGTACGTATGCTCTTGCAGAAAGTAATATTACAGAAATTGTTACACCTGACAAATTGACGGAAATTAAAGAATACACATTCAGCAACTGCGATTATCTTAAAAAAGTAACATTTGGCAGTGGTCTTGAAAAGATTGGAGATTATTCCTTTAGTGATTGTGATACAATAACAGAACTTACATTCCCGGAAAATGTTACTGAAATTGGTTGGAGAGCTTTTGAATATTGTGACAACCTCGAAAAAATTACAATTGATAATCCGGAATGTGTAATCTCTGATTCTGAATACACATTTGGCTCTACAGATTCTACTATGAAAATTTACGGCTATACCGGTTCAACAGCTGAAGCGTATGCTGAAAAATACAATCGTATTTTTGTAGCATTGGATGCACCGACAGAGCCAAGCACAGATCCAACCGAACCAGGTACAGACCCAACTGAACCAGGCACAGACCCGACTGAACCAGGCACAAACCCGACTGAACCAGGTACAGATCCGACTGAACCAGGTACAGAACCAACTGAACCAGGTACAGAACCAACTGAACCAGGTACAGAACCAACTGAAGAATATCCTGTAGGCGATGCAAATTGTGATGGTGTAGTAAACGTACGTGATGCAGCAGCCATTGCAAAGGCTCTTGCGAAGGGAACAACGGGTACACTTCCGGCAAATGCAGATTTCAACGGTGATGGCGATATAAGTGTACGTGACGCAGCGGCTATTGCGGCGGCTCTTGCAAAGGGAGAGTTATAAAAAACACAATATTTTAAAGAGGAGTTTTAATATGAAAAAAATATTATTAATATTAACATCAGTTATAATGATAACAACCGTTTTTGTAGGATGTACAAACACTTCCACTAATAATACCACCAATAAAAATGAAGATTCCTTAACATCTGAAAGTGAATCAGAGAATAAATTGAAAAATTCAACAGATAATACAAATGATGCTTCGGAAATACTGAAAAAAGCAGGATGGACAGCTACATTCAGATTCGGGCTTGGTTTTTATGCCCCAATGAGCGATATGACTTTCGAGGAAGATCCTATGTATCATGATGATTGTGTTCAAAACACTGAAATTGGTGTTGGCAGTGATTCAGAATGCGGAGAAAGCATTTTGTCTATTTATTGTTCGGATGCATTTCAGGAGCAGGGTGGTGTGTTTTCCAATGATGCAATAGAATATGTATTTTCAGATCTCTTTGGAAACGATGATGTTGAACCAACAGTGTACAAAGAAGACGATAAGTGTATTATTTATCATCAGATATTTGATGAGTATCGTGCAGTATACGTATTTTGTAAAAATACGGGCAGATATTACCGTGTAAGAATTCATCCGGGAGCCTGGACTGATATAACAACTGATTATAAGGGTGAGTCAAAAAACTTTAAAGCCGGTTATTTCTTTGATGAAGAAAAATACGAGGCATTTATAAACACTCTGTGTTATTTAGGCTGATAAAACAATAAGAACGCTTCAATACAAATCTGTATTGAAGCGTTCAGACTGTCGATAAACCTCAAATTAGATTTTCGTGCCGATTAAATCGGCAGGTAAACTTGAGTACGACCAAAGTTAGGGGACGCTTTCTCTTGTAAAGCGTCCCCTCTTGAAAAACAGCCAACTGGGCTGTTTTTCAATTCACCCCTCGTAAATACGCCTCCGATGGGGTATTTCGCACTCTGCGGAGTGCGACCAAAGGCTCTGCCTTTGGAAACCGCAAGCCTTTGAAAAGGCTTGACCGAAACTTTTAATTTTGAAAAATCTTTTCAACAGGAACTTTTTCGACAAACTGAACGCTTCAATACAAATCTGTATTGAAGCGTTTTTCATTTCTTTTTTGAATAGTTATTCCACCAGGTCTCACGTTCTGTAGTGGTCATCTGCTCCCATTCATCTTCACGCTTTTGAATTTCATCGAAGGTGTATGGATCAATACCAAGACAGTTGTTTCCGTTTTCATCAACACATTCCATTATATCATCTTCAATATCATGATAAATATATTCATGTGATATAAGGTTCTGAAATGTGTCATAATCCACAAGATTATTATTGTACACTTTCATTTTGCCATAGTATTTTGCAAGTTTTTGTACAGTATTATCATAATTCATCGACTCTTTTGTCAGATACAGTTCCCTGATAATTGTAGCAATAATTCTGTCTTTTATCTTAAGAATGACAGTATCATCGGATTCTTTGGATTTTTCGAGTGTTACATCAAAGTTTTTTACAAGAGTACCAAGCTCTGTAACTGTTTCATCCGAGTAACCTGTATCACTTTTACCGTTTGTTGTCATATAATCAAGGCTTACATTGAAGTACTTTGCAAGTCGCATAATCATTATTGCAGATGGTATGCTTTTACAGTCAATGTAATTGCGTAATGTTTTAGGATCGGCATTTATAGCCGAAGCAACTTTATTTATACTTACATTTTTTTCTTTAAGCAGTTGGTTTATTGTATTGGAAAATTCTTTTTTCCAGTTTTCTTCATCAACATAATACCAGTTTTCTTTATTCATTAAACCTCACCTTTCTTTTTTGCGGATAATAATCCGGGATTTTTTCGCTTGTTTTTCAAAATTTGATATGATAAAATCAAATTGTGCAGAAAGATATTCCGCATAATATGGAATTTTTTCTTATATTATAAAGCATGTTGTTGTAATTGTCAAGACCTTATTCTGAAAATATTATTAAAAGGAGAAATGTATTATGTTAAATCACAAACGTTATATGAATATTGAAAACTTCAGGACAGACCTGGCACTGAAATTCAATGAAGGTGACCAAATAATTATACAGGAAAAGCTTGATGGTTCAAATGTAAGCTTTCAGTATGACAGCGAAGAAGATAAAGTAATATGTTTCAGCAGAAACATGATACTTTCAGAGGAAAATACCCTCAGAGGTTATTATGACTGGATACAGAAACTGGATAAAAACAAGGTTCGGGACATTCTGGGTACTAACCTGCGAATGTTCGGAGAATGGCTTGTAAAACATGCTCTTGACTATCCAAAGGAATGTTATGAAACAGTATACTGCTTTGATGTATTTGATACTGAAAAAGAGGTGTATCTGCCACAGAGTGAAGTCAGGGTTCTGGCTGAAAAGCTTGGTCTCAGATATGTACCTGTCTTTTTTGAGGGCAGGTTTACAAAATGGGATGATTACCTTCCGCTTGTCGGCAAAACTGATATGGGCGGAGAAATCGGCGAAGGTATTGTAGTAAAAAATATGAGTAGTCTTGACCATAATGTCATATATACCAAAATAGTTCATGAGCGTTTCCGTGAGGTACATCGTGCCCCAAAGCCCAAACCGACAGATATGGAGCTTATACGTGAAAGAGAACGTCTGACAGAACTTGCAGGAACAATTGTTACAGAAGCAAGGGTAAAAAAGCTTCTTTACAAGCTAATAGATGATGGAATAGTTCCTGAAAATTATACTATTAAGGATACATCACTTGTTATGAAAAATCTTCCGTCTGCTGTATACTATGACTGTCTTAAGGAAGAACCGGAAGTGGTAAGTCAGTTTGAGCAGTTCGGCAAATATTCTGGTCCTATTACAATAAGGATATTCAAAAAAATGGTTGCTGATAAAGAGAAGCAAAAATGAGTAAAGCAAATTCAGGTGAGCGTATGTAAGGTTATGGAAATGTCTCAAGATACTTTCTCATCTGAAGAATCCCTGTTATTATTCGTGTTGACAGCAGATTCTTCCTCAGTTTTTATCCAAAGCTTAATGTAAGTTTAAATTTATGCTTCTTTATGTTAATTTTACAGATATAAATAAAATCTGATACTTGAAAGGTTCAGGCGTTTATGCTATAATAAAAATACAAAAAATACATTAAGAGGAGGAAATGTTTTGAAAAAAATATCAAAAAGAATTAAAGCAGCTGTTATCAGTTCAGTAATGACAATGTCATTTTTAACAGCTTCACCTGATGTTTTTGATGCTGTCACAGATGATACTATGTCGGTAAATGCCGCATCACTGACACTTGATGACATGCCATCAGAATATGATTATGCCGCAGACTGGATCTGGAACAACCGTATTTCAGCAGAAGACTCAACAGGCAGTAAAGGGAAACGCTATAATGTTCTGTTCGATCAGATTGTTGCAGGTAAGGGAACACTCAATTATGTTGTAAGATGGCAGTCATACAAAACACTCTCACTTGCACAGCGTGAAGGTCTGGAAAAGGTTGTGGAAGATGGTGTAAACAACTGGACGGATTATCTTGTCGGCTATGAAAACTGGCCGTATGAACACGTTGATGTAAATATTGTTGGTTGGGCTGTACTTGACAAAAACTGCATTCTGGATCCTCAGCCTGACGAGATAATATATGATAATCTGATAACAGACTATGATAGTACATATGACACTTCAAACGGTGTTGAAGAAATTCCTGACAAGCTTCCGAGTGCTCCTGAAGAATTATGGAGCTTTAACTACTTTAATGACAGAACACATGAATACCCGGGAACAAGATTTGACATGTATCTCTGGTGTACACAAGGTTTTCCGAATATAGGCGGCTGTGGCGGTGACTGGGGACAGCGTCTTTCAGACAATGCTTATCTTGCAATGGCTGACAGTCAGAGCAATCTGCATGTTCATGTCCACGAAGTGGGACACGGTTTCGGAATGACCGATTTCTACGGCGGAGAAGGTGAATCAAACGGTTTCCCACCCGGAGGATTTCCAGGAAATGGCTCGTCAATCATGATGGCAGGTTCATCTACTGAAATTACAGATTTTGACGGCTGGATGCTTCGTTACATGTGGTCAAAGATAAGTGCCGAAGAAGGCAGATTTGATTTGGCAAATGCACAGCCTGAAACAACAGAGTCAACAACAGAGGAACTTGTTGATGCTGAACCTTATGGTGATATTAGAGTAGATAATATGCCTGCAAAACTAGAGTACGAACTGGGCGAAGAACTTGATTTGACAGGTCTTAGAGTTTCACTGTTCTATTTTCCGGGCGGAACAATTCCATCATCACAGCTGGATGAGTACAGCATAATTTTTGATAATGTAAATCCGCTTGACTATTCCGACGATTTTATTGTAGATACATCTGATTATGACAAAACCAAAGCAGGCAAATATGAGATTAAAATAAAATGTACAGATGCAACTGCTGAAAAATATTGGGCAAATGAAGTAACATTCGGTGTTACGGTAAATGAATTCGGAAATCATGATCACAACATCATAAAACAGATTAGTTTTTCTGATACAATTACAGCAAAAACAGAAAATTCAGTAACATTTGCCGAAAACGGCACATTCACTTTTGAGGGTGATTACTACGGAAGCGATCAGCAGAAAAATCTTGCAAATTATGACATTGGAGATAAACTTGAAATTTCAATGTCTGTTTATGCAGATAACCTGATTTACACAGTAGATTCAATCACTCTGCTTGAAAATTCAAGAACTGTTACAGGCGATGTAAATCGTGACGGAACATTTTCTGTTTCTGATGCAACAGCCTTTCATATGTGGCTTACAGGTGCTGAAATTGAAACTGATACCAACTTGCTTGCAGGCGATATGAATAATGACGCAAAACTCAATATTTTTGATATTATTATCATGAAACGTATGCTTTTAAATTCCTAAACACAAAAAGGATGCACTTTAAAATGCATCCTTTCAGTTTATCGAATAAGTCATTATTTCAAAAAATCCAGGGCGTATTGACACTATAATGATATGCGGATTTTTGAGATGATTTTGTCTTTGTTCCAGGCAAAAATTCGCAGGTGGGCTGTCGCCAGCAAGGATTTTTAACGACGAACAAAGTAAAATCAGCCCAAAAGATGCGTGTCAGGCTTAGCGTCAACACGCCCTAAATGGAGATGATAGTTTGAGCAAAAAAAGAAATAGTAAGCTGAATATACTTATAGTACTTACTTTTATAATAGTTGTTAGTGTAGGTGTTGTAGGATTTTACAAAGGAAGTATATTGCTGAGAAGTGACAAAGTTACTGCAACTGTAACCAAGGATCTTGACAGCTATGTAAGAAGACATAAGGAAAAACGAGAATCAAGTGGTGAAAAACGAAAATATTATATTGTAACTGTTTATCAGAATATGGAAATTAAGTACGAGCTTGACGGAGAAACAGTTACTCAGAATACAGGATTTCTTGCAATTTCCCACAGTGAATCACGGATAAGAGGTACATACGACAACAATACAACTGATCAGGAATACATTGATCATTATGCTTATGACGTCGGGGATGAAATCGAGCTGTATATAACCGATGATGGTGAGGTGCATCTGGGAACAATTGTTGTTGATGTACAGTATTATAAATATATTTTCTTTGCATTCGGCGGATTACTAATTTTTCTGATTTTAAGCAAAGTTATCAAAAGAAATTTGTCTGATGATTAAAGAAACTACTCAAGAGCATTATAATAAATTATGTTAATTTTTCCCTTCTGGACAGCTTGTGTTTTAGAACTTTTATCAAATTTCGAAAAGCTGAATTTATATTTTTCTGTTTTGGGATAATAATAAATTCAGGGAGGCGTTTTTATGTTAAAAAAAATCGGACGAAACACATTTGAATTTGACAATATGCCATCAATTATAAGTTATTCATCAACAGTCGGAAAAAAAGAAGGTGAAGGACCGCTTGGAGGTTGTTTTGATGTTGTTGAAGAGGACAGTCACTTCGGAAAGGAAACCTGGGAGCAGGCAGAAAGTGAAATGTTGATGGAAACAGTAGAACATGCAATAAAAAAGGCAGGGCTTAAAACTCAGGACATAAACTGTATTTTTTCGGGTGATCTTATAAATCAGTGTCTTTCAACAAGCTATGGTCTGCGTTCGCTTGACATTCCCTTTCTCGGAATTTACGGTGCATGCTCCACCATGGCGGAGGGGCTCCTGCTTGCCTCATGCTTTGCCGCTTCATCAGAAGGAAAATATGCCGCCGCTACATCGTCACACTTCTCTACTGCTGAAAGACAGTTCCGTCTGCCGTTATCATATGGCGGGCAGCGAACGCCCTCGGCACAGTGGACGTGTACAGCATCAGGTTCAGTGGTGGTGTCCTCAAAAGGAACAGCACCTTTTGTTCGTGCAGTTTCAGTAGGAAAAATCGTCGATCTCGGAATAACCGACGCTAATAATATGGGAGCCGCTATGGCACCTGCGGCAGCATCTACAATAAAAACCTATCTTGAAGATACAGGATATTCACCATCTGATTTTGACTGTATTGTAACAGGTGATTTGGGTCTTGTGGGAAGTCGTCTTTTGCTTGAGCTAATGGAAAAAGATAACATTGATATTTCAAAACAGCATATGGACTGTGGTGTTATGATGTTTGACATTGAGGCACAGGATATGCATGCCGGCGGCTCGGGATGCGGTTGCAGTGCAAGCGTACTTTGCGGATATTTTCTTCCGAAAATAAAATCCGGAGAAATAAACAATATGATTTTTGCCGCTACAGGTGCTCTGATCTCTCCTGCGGCATCTCAGCAGGGAGAATCAATACCATCTGTTTCTCATCTTATTCACATTACGCACCAATAACATTAAAGGAGTATTTATGGAGTATTTATGGGCATTTCTTGTTGGAGGTCTTCTTTGTGCTGTAGGACAGATTTTGATTGATTATACAAAACTGACACCGGCAAGGATTTTAACTGCATATGTGGTTACGGGTGTTCTTTTATCAGCTGTAAAACTTTATAAACCTATAGCTGAATTTGCAGGTGCCGGAGCAACTGTACCGCTTACAGGATTCGGACACCTTCTTGCACAGGGAGTGGAAAAAGCTATAGCACAAAGAGGTTTTATCGGGATTTTTACCGGCGGAATTACGAGTGCATCTGCCGGAATTACCGTTGCAATAGTCTCAGGACTGTTAGCTGCTGTGATTTTTAAGCAAAAGGATAAATAAAAAAGATGTTTTATGACATATTTTCAGCTTATCAAAAAAGTCTTCAGTTACAAAACTAAGAACCTGTCTTCACAAGAAATATATTTGGATTTTTGAATAAAATTTAGTCAATAACAAGGCGAAAAACCGCAGGCGTACTTGACGTACGGCAAGATTTTTCAACGAAGTTAGTGACGAAATTTATCAAAAAGACAAGTGTATACGCTTGTGAAGACAGGTTCTAAAAGTTTCGGTCAATCCTTTTCTG
>JAFQBO010000397.1 GCA_017416665.1 Oscillospiraceae bacterium | reverse complement strand
CATGATTAAGGATTTACAGAAAACAGCTGTATTCCGTAATGCAAATATGGCAGGTGCGGCACTTGTTGGTGCTCAGGCAGAGGCTATGAAGACAGCGGCAGGAAATTCCGGTGGTGCTATGACAGGCTTTATGGATATGAATATGGCGGCACAGGCAGGCGGTATGAATGCACAGAATCTCTTTGCTATGGGTCAGCAGCAACAGGCACAGCAGATGCAGCAGGCACAGCCGTCAGCAAACAGCTGGAGCTGTTCATGCGGTGCAACAAACACAGGCAAATTCTGTATCGAGTGTGGTAAGCCAAAGCCTGCACCTCAGGGAGCTTGGCAGTGTGCATGCGGTGCATCAAATACAGGTAAATTCTGTATTGAGTGCGGTAAGCCAAAGCCTGCGGCGGCAGACGGCTGGAACTGTTCATGCGGTGCGGTAAACAAGGGTAAATTCTGTATTGAATGTGGAAGCCCTAAGCCGGCAGGAGCACCTCTCTACAGATGTGACAAGTGTGGATGGGAACCGGAAGATCCGACAAATCCTCCTAAGTTCTGTCCGCAGTGTGCAGATCCGTTCAATGAAAATGATATTAAAGGATAAGGGGAATTTCTATGTCAACTTTACTTGAATATAAATGTCCGTGCTGTGGCGGTGCGGTAAGCTTTGACAGTGGCACGCAAAAAATGAAATGTCCGTTTTGTGATGCTGAGTTTGATGTAGAGGCACTGAAAAACGCTCAGGCGGAAACAGACAGAAATTCACAGCCTGAAAAACAGGAATGGGAAAGCAGTGTAGACAATCAGTGGAGCAGTGAAGAATTAAACGGCATGAATGTCTATGTATGTAATTCATGCGGCGGCGAAGTTATTGCCGAAGACATAACCGGTGCAACAGCGTGTCCGTACTGCGACAGTCCTATTGTTTTCAAGTCAAGCTTTGCAGGTGATTTGCGTCCGGACTACGTAATCCCGTTCAAGCTTGACAAGAAGGCTGCTAAGGAAGCGATGTTCGGTCACTTGAAAGGCAAGAAACTTCTTCCTAAGGTTTTCAAGGACGAAAACCATATTGACGAAATCAAGGGACTTTATGTTCCGTTCTGGCTGTTTAACAGTGACACAGATTCAAGATATATATTCAGAGCTACAAAAGTACGTCACTGGAGTGACAGTAAGTATGAATATACTGAAACTTCGCACTATAATGTTTATCGTGATGGTCGACTGAGTTTTAAAAATATTCCTGTTGACGGATCTGAAAAAATGGCTGATGATCTTATGGAGTCGATTGAACCTTTTAACTATGCGGATTTAAAGGATTTCAACACAGGCTATCTTTCGGGATATTTGGCTGACAAGTATGATGTATCCCGTGAAGACTGCGTAAAAAGAGCAAATCAGCGTATCAGAAACAGTACAGAGCTGGCGTTCAGAGAAACTGTACACGGATACACAACAGTTTCAACACAGAGTTCAAATGTCAATTATCTGAATGGTTCGTCAAAATACGCACTTCTTCCTGTATGGGTGTTGAATACGACATGGAAGGATCAGAAATTCACCTTTGCCATGAACGGTCAGACTGGTAAATTCGTAGGAAATCTTCCTATGGACTGGGGACTTTTCTGGAAGTGGTTTCTTGGATTATTCGGAGCGGTCGGAGCTGCCGCAACAGCAATAGCATTGCTGATAAATTTACTGTAAGGCGGTGACGGAGATGAAGAAATTAAAGAAATTATTGATAACAGCTGTAACAGGTATAGCTATGCTTATGCCGCTTTCACTCAGTGCATCGGCTCAGTTGAATAATCCTGAACTTCCAAGAGTGGTGGATAATGCTGATTTGCTTACGGATGCTCAGGAAAAGTCATTGTCAGATAAAATTGACAATATTACAGAAAAACATGATTTTGACGTTGTTATTCTTACAGAGGAATCGATTGACGGATACAGTCCTATGTCATATGCAGATGATTATTATGACTATGAGGGATATGGTGCAGATTCAGCCGGAGACGGTGTGCTTTTCCTTATTAATATGGAAGAACGTGACTGGTGGATCTCTACAAAGGGCTATGGCATAACTGTTTTTACCGATTACGGAATTGATAAGATCGGGGATATTATGGTGCCTGACCTTAGCGATGGTAATTATTACAATGCTTTTGAAACATTTTTAAGTACAACTGAAGAATATATAAAGTCAGCTGACAGTGGTAAGCCTTACGATGTAGATAATACATACAAGACTTCAGCTGACAGAACAAGACTTATTTTAATTTCGGTTGGAGTAGGTTTGGGTATAGGTCTTGTTGTTGCACTTATTGTGGTACTTATATTCAAATCACAGCTTAAATCTGTTAAGTTTGAATTTGCGGCAAGAGAATATGAAGTCAAGAGTTCGTTTAATGTTACACGTTCTCATGATGTTTTCCTCTACAGAAACGTAACAAAAAGAAAGAAACCTGAAAACAATGGCGGAAGCAGTACGCATATAGGTTCATCAGGTTCGTCACACGGCGGTGGCGGTGGAAAATTTTAGATATTTACAAGGAGTTGTGAAAACAGCTCCTTTGTTTTTTATTATAAAAACACTTAATATATGTACTGAAAATGTCTCATCAGAGTACTGGTTTGTGTTTGACAAGATAATGAAAATAGGTTATAATAATAAGATAAACACAAAAACTAAACAGAAGAAAACTGCATAATTTTCGACTTTGAAACCAATAATAAAAATATTAAAATTGTGAAAGGCGGAAATTATGGATACACAGGAATTTTTTGAACCTGAAAAAGAAAATGACAATGAAGATATACAGGAAAAAGATGATGATATACTAAGCCGTGAAGAACTTATTGAAAAAAACGGTGAAGTAATATCGCAGAATTCAAAACATCTTATACATTGTCTTAATATTATAGGGCAGATTGAAGGGCATTATGTACTGCCGTCACAGAACAAGACGACCAAGTATGAGCACATTATCCCGGCACTTGTGGCAATAGAACAGGACAGAAGTATAGAAGGTCTGGTTATTATTCTGAATACAGTCGGCGGTGATGTTGAGGCAGGACTTGCAATAGCAGAGCTTATAGCAGGAATGAAAACGCCGACAGTTTCACTTGTGGTAGGCGGAGGACACTCAATAGGCGTACCGCTTGCAGTAAGTGCAAAACATTCGTTTATCGTTCCATCGGCAACAATGACGATACATCCTGTAAGAATGAACGGACTTGTTCTGGGCGTACCTCAGACATTTTCATATTTTGAAAAAATGCAGGACAGAATAATAAATTTCGTTACTAAAAACAGCAATATAGCTGATGAAAAGCTTCGCAGTCTTATGATGAAAACAGGTGAGCTTACAATGGATATGGGATCTGTAGTTGACGGCAAATCAGCAGTTGAAGCGGGACTTATAGACAGTCTCGGAAGTCTTTCCGATGCAATAGAGTGCCTTTATAATATTATTGAAACAACAGACAAGCGATATCCTGATGATGAAACAGAAACACTTGAGTAACATCAGGGCGTCTGCCTGCCCGTTTCGTGAAACGGGCTTGGCACAAGGCAGATATAAGTCTTATTTTAAGATTAATGTTTATCTGCCTTGTGCCTTATTCCAAATCGAAGATTTGGAAAGGCAGACGCCCTTGTGTAAGATAAGAGTTCAATTAATTCAGACATGAAAGGAAATAAAAGTGGCAGCGAGTAAAAAAAACGGAAGTAAAAAGACAGAAAAGGCAGCAAAGCCATCAGATACAAAAAGTAAAAAGCCGTCAGCTGAAAAGTCGGCTGAGACAGATCAGGTAAGTCAGTTCTGGTCGATAATACTGTTTGCGGCAGGTATTCTTGTTTTTCTGCTTACTATAATTGAAGGAAGCAGTGGCTGGAATGCTATGCATCATGTTTTAAGAGGATTGTTTGGTGTATCTATTTTCATGGTGCCGGTAATACTTATTTATACAGCAATACTTATCGCAAAAGAACATTCACAGCGGACAGTCTGCGGACGAGCAATGTGGGGAGTAGCACTTATTGTGCTGAGCAGTTCCGTTGTTCAGCTCATGTTTGCAGGAGCACCACAGGGAGATACATTTCTTGAAAAATGCAAATATCTGTATGAACTTGGTACGTTATTTGAAGGCGGAGGCATGCTTAGTGCACTGATAGCATGGCCGCTGATGAAATTCCTGGGAGTTGTCGGGGCAAGAATAATAGTGTGTGTACTGCTTTTTATATTTATAATGTTTTTGTCGAATCTTACACTATTCCAGCTTTTTGAATTTATAGCAAGACCATTTAAGAAAATGAAAAGTACATTCCAGAATATCCGTGAGGAAAATGAGTTACTTGATTCATATGAAGAATGGGAGTATGATGAAGAACAGGAAGCACTTCAGCTCGCAAATTCAGAGCCTGAACCTGTTCAGACACTTCCGGATTATAATATAAATATGGCAGTACCTGAGGATAATCAGGTTATTGCACCGCCTGATTTCGGTGTTCCACACTGGAACAATGATTTGGATTCGGAAATAGATATTCCTATAGACGGTGTTATTGCACCACTGCCACAGCCGATTGTGCCTGCTGATAATATCAAGAAAGAGGAACAGGTGATTCCTGAGGAAAAAACACCGGAAGAAATAATTGAATTTGATGCCATTGATGCAATGGTAAGTCAGGCTGTGGCAGGCAAAGAAAAGAATATTATGCCTGAAAGCTTTGCTGATAAAGCAGCGAAAGCGGAAGAAAATGCCCGTAAAACAACATTTGCGGAAAATAAAACAAAACAGTATACTCTTCCTTCTGCCGAATATCTTAATAAAAGTGTTAAAAAATCAGATGATTCAGCGGCTGCAGAGCTTAAGCAGAAAGCGGATATGCTTATAGAAACACTGAAAAGCTTTGGTGTTACAGCAAGTATCATTGGTATTCAGAGAGGTCCGAGAGTAACACGATATGAGGTTAAGCCTGCGGCAGGTGTTAAGGTGTCTAAAATTACAAATCTTGCCGATGATATTGCACTTAACCTTGCGGCAGTTGGTATAAGAATAGAGCCAATTCCCGGCAAAACTGCAATTGGTATTGAAGTTCAT
>JAFQBO010000396.1 GCA_017416665.1 Oscillospiraceae bacterium | reverse complement strand
CCCAGTGGGCTGTTTTTCAATTCACCCCTCGTAAATGCGCCTCTTAGGCCAGGAATTTCGCCGTCTGCGGACGGCGACGAGTGACTCCGCCCCTCGACCCCGCAAGCCTTTGAAAAGGCTTGACCGAAACTTTTAATTTTGAAAAATCTTTTCAAAAGGAACTTTTTCGACAAGCTGAACCCCGCACCAAACTGTGCGGGGTTGTTGTATATATTATACCATAAGTTCACATACAAGATTTGAGAATTCAACCGGGTTTTCTACCGGCATACCTTCAATAAGAAGTGCCTGATTATAGAGCAGTCTGCTATACTTTTCAAGCTTTTCATCGTCTGTTGTGTGGAGCTTTTTAAGTGTTTCAAAAACAGGGTGATCAGGATTGATTTCAAGAACCTTTGACGCTGAAACCTTCTGATCGTTCGGCATAGCATTAAGGATTTTTTCCATTTCAACCGAAACTTCACCTTCACTTGAAAGGCATACAGGGTGTGATTTAAGTCTCTTTGAAAGCTTTACGGATTTAACCTTTCCATCAAGCTTTTCCTGCATGAACTTGAACAAGTCCTTTGCTTCTTCTTCCTTTGCAGTAAGTTCTTCCTTTTCCTCAGGAGTATCTATGTCAAGATCTCCTGCTGATACAGACTTGAATTCCTTTTCGTTATAACTCATGAGCATCTTGATAGCAAACTCATCAACACTGTCTGTAAAGTAAAGAATTTCGTAACCTTTGTCCTTAACAAGTTCAGTCTGTGGGAGAATATCGATCTTTTCAACTGTTTCGCCGCATGCATAGTAAATATACTTCTGTTCTTCCGGCATTCTTGAAACGTATTCTTCAAGAGTAACAAGTTTCTTTTCTGTTGAAGAATAGAACATAAGCAGATCTTTTACTGCATCTTTGTTCATGCCATAGTTGTTGTATACGCCGAATTTAAGCTGTAAACCAAACGCTTTATAGAAGTTTTCATATTTTTCTCTGTCATTTTTAAGCATTTTGTTAAGCTCATTTTTAATAGTTCTTTCAAGACTTTTTGCGATAAGCTTGAGCTGTCTGTCATGCTGAAGCATTTCTCGGGAAATATTGAGTGAAAGATCCTCTGAATCAACAAGTCCCTTTACGAAACTGAAATGATCAGGAAGCAGATCTGCACACTTATCCATAATCAGTACACCGCTTGAGTAAAGCTGTAGACCCTTTTCATAATCCTTTGAGTAGTAGTCATAAGGTGCTTTTGACGGAATATATAAAAGTGCATTATATGTGGCAGTACCTTCTGTTTTTGCGTGAATATGTGTAACAGGATCTGTAAAGTCCATGAACTTTTCCTTGTAGAAGCTGTTGTAGTCTTCGTCCTTGAGTTCGCTCTTGTTCTTTCTCCAGATAGGAATCATGCTGTTAAGAGTTTCTGTTTCTGTATAATCTTCATATTCGTTTTCAGTACCTTCTTTAAGACGGCTTTTCTGCATGTCCATCTTAATAGGGAAGCGGATATAATCAGAATACTTCTTTATGAGTGACTGAATTCTGTACTGTTCAAGGAATTCATCATAGCTTTCATCTTCTGTATTATCTTTAAGCTTTAAGATGATTTCTGTACCGACACTGTCCTTGTCACATTCGCCGATGCGATAGCCGTCTGTACCTTCTGAAACCCATTCAAAGGCTGTATCAGAGCCGTAAGCCTTACTCTTTACCACAACTTCCTTTGCAACCATAAATGCCGAATAGAAACCGACACCGAACTGTCCGATAATATCCACATCTTCATCAAGCTTGTTGTCAGTCTTGAATTTCAGTGAACCACTGTTTGCGATAGTACCAAGATGTTCTTCAAGTTCATCTGCTGTCATACCGATACCGTTATCGGTTATAGTGATTGTTCTTGCATTCTTGTCAACGTCGATTTTAATGGCAAAATCGTCTTTTTTTATGCCTACCTTATCATCGGTAAGTGATTTAAAATAGAGCTTGTCAATGGCGTCACTGGCATTTGAAATAAGCTCTCTTAAAAAGATTTCCTTATGAGTGTAAATCGAATTAATCATGAGGTCAAGAAGTCGTCTTGACTCGGCTTTGAATTCTTTTGTTTCCATTATTTTCAACTCCATAATCTTAGATTTTAGCACTCTCGCTTTACGAGTGCTAAATATATTATAGCACATTTACAGAAAAAATCAAGTGTTTTTTATTATTTTATAAAAAAAGAGACCGCATGGCAGTCTCTCAGACTGTAGACAAAACTTAAATTAAAATTTCATGCCGATTAAATCGGCAGGCAAATATAAGTACGACCAAAGCAAGGGGACGCTTTCTCTCGCAAAGCGTCCCCTCTTGAAAAAACAGCCCACCGGGCTGTTTTTTTCAATTCACCCCTCGTAAATGCGCCTCCGATGGGGTATTTCGCCGTCTGCGGACGGCAACCAAAGGCTCTGCCGAGTGCCAACGGCATGCAGAGCAGAAACCGCAAACTTTTGCACCACAGGCATGCAAGCAAAAAAGTTTGATCAAAACTTTTAGTTTTATGACCAAAGACTTTTTCGACAAACTGAGAGACCGCATGGCAGTCTCTTTTAATTTAAAATCAGTCTTTTATCATAAACAGATGTTTCTTTATCACAGGAATTTTTTTAAGTATTTCAATAATTATTATGCTTCCAATGAACGAACCTACCTCAAGAATAATTAATGCTATTAATTTATTATCAATCGGAAATTCATAGAGTACCTTCTGCAATACAGTCATTATGATAATATGTAAAAAATAAATTGCAAATGAAATCTTCGAAATTTCAGTAACAATTTTATGCGTACCGGTACTGTTTTTAATTCTTCTCAAAGCTTCAAACAGGAAAACAGAACAGATTAACAATCCCAACGATTCGTATCTGACTGAGTAATTGCTGCCTGTTGTATAAATCCAGAACTGAAAAGCACATACAAGTATAAATGACGTTGCCGAAACTGTTATTACAACAATATTTGACAGCTTTTTCAGTACACCCTGACTTACAAAATACCCCATAACCAGTGGAATAAGATATACAGAAAACAGATCTGTAATGCTTAATGCAAAATCAACGGAACGATATGAACCAGCTGCTTCAAGTCCTGCATTGAATGTCGGTACAATCATACCGCTTACAACTGCAATAGCCAGTGGCAGTATAAAATATTTCCTGTCTATCTTGTTTACCGCTACAGAAATAATCGGAATCATCAGATATACACAAAGTATCATAGGCATATACCACATACTCGGAAACGTGGTCTGATTGACAAAAAGCTGATTTTCAACAAAGCTGAACAACGCTCTGCCAAGACCATGCGTTCTCAGATCGGAACCATGTGTCATATTGAGGAACCAGAACATTATCACAAGCCATATTTCGGTTGTGATAAACAAATTAAGCCAGTTACCTTTTACAAAACCCTTTATTTTTTCGGGTTGTGTATAGTCTCTCGGCAACATCAGAGCACCTGAGATCATCAGAAAAAGCGGTACACCTATTCGGCTGAAAACATACGTAACACACTTTATTATTGTCATGTAAACAGGCAGTTCGTTGAATTCCGCCAGATTATCGCCGTAAATGTCAAATGAACGGCTTACTGCGTGATTCAGCGTTATTGAAATTATCGCTATAAACCTCGCAAGATCTATGTAGTATATTCGTCGGGATGCTTTCATATCGGAAGTTTTACCCATATTTTTTCTCCTTTGCCATAAAAATAAATTATTGTATTTTCTGAAACATCACTGAAAGCTCAGTAATCAATGTCACAGAAAACCTCATTATATTATAGCATATTTATGGAAAAAATCAAGAGTTTATTTTTACTCCCTTATAATAATGCTTAAGAATTTCCGTATAGCTTTTGCCTGTTTTCGCCATTTCATTTGCACCGTACTGACTCATACCTACACAATGCCCGCAACCTTTTGTTGTAATTTCAAAGCCGTCTTCATACCTTACTTCAAATGCCGCAGAACGCAGTGAGAGTGCCGTTCTGAGTTCCTGTCCTGTCACTTCCATATCACCGACAGAAACTGTCAGAACAGTCTGTGCATCACTGTACTGAAAATCCACAAACCAGTCTTCAGCGTTTTCAGAAAGTGAAATCCCGTTAAAAGCTGTTTCAAGAAGCTGTTTCATTTCCTTTTCTGTGAATTCGTATATTTCAGTATATTTCGGCGACCTGCTGTCATATTCACTTTCAACCGATGTCAGATAAGCTATATCACTTCCCCAGACATTTTCTGCTGTTTCCGTTTTTCCTGTTGAGAGTGAATGAAAAGCCGCAATAATCGGCTCATCTTCATATGTCATATATTCATATTCAACCTCTGAAACAGCTTTTCTGATTTTTTCAATATACTCATCATAATTTTCGCCATAATACTGCCTTGCCTGATTTTCGGTAAAGTACGCCTGATACACAGATGAATCATTGGAAAAATACGCACCGCAAAGCTCACTGTCAGGCGAAGCTTCCGCTTTTTCAGCCTGTCTCACAGCATAAGTGTATGCGGCAACCGCCTGTGCCTTTAACGCCTCCTGCTCAAAGGTTGCAGGCATTTCGGCACACACCGCACCGACAACATAGTCAAAAGCCGATATTTCATCAACTTTTCCCGTAGTGACATCAAGAACCTTCAGCGTTTTATATTTCTTTGCCGGTTTTTTTTCCGTTTGTACAGACGTTGTGGTTTTCGTCGGTTCAGTGCCTTCAGACATGTCACTTTTTTCATCTGCCGTAATATTTTTTCCCAGCAGAAGCGGTGCTGACGGAACTGTCAGAAGCAGTAAAATAAAAACAAGTGCCGCTGTAATACATGATTTCATAATAATCCTCTCCTATTTTTTAAAATCTGATTGTTATAAGTTGACATATTTGCTGAAATCGGTTATAATAAAAGGTAAATATAAAAGAATGGAAGTGAGTAGAATGAATAATTTTGATAATGCCCGTATTAACACTTTATGTGAAGCCTTGTCCGAAAATTCCAAATTTGACTCAAAGCTTTACGACAAATTTGATGTTAAAAGAGGCCTCAGAAACAAAGACAGCACAGGTGTTGTGGCTGGACTTACAAATATCTGCAATGTACATGGTTATGTCATCAACGAGGGTGAGATCGAACCTATTCCGGGTGAACTGTACTACAGAGGCTACAATATAAGAGATCTTGTACTTAATGTTGAAAAGGACGATCGTTTCGGTTTTGAAGAGGTTGCATTCCTTCTGCTTACAGGAAAGCTGCCGAATCAGGAAACTCTTAAAAATTTCACCGAATATATCGCCGATCGAAGAAATCTGCCAAAGGATTTTGTCGTTGACATGATTCTTAAAGCACCGTCAAAGAACATCATGAACAAACTCAGCAGAAGTGTTCTTGCTCTTTATTCATATGATGATGACTGTGAAAACGGCAGCATAGAAAATGAAATGAGAATTGCCTGTGACCTTATCGCAAAGCTTCCTGTTATCATGACACACGCATATCAGGTAAAGAAGTCACATTTTGACCACAGAAGTATGATCATGCATCCGATTGAAAAGAATCAGACAATAGCTGAAACTATTCTTTCACTTATGCGTCGTGACAGACAGTTTACCAAGGAAGAGGCACAGCTCCTCGATACAATGCTTATGCTCCATGCTGAACATGGCGGCGGTAACAACTCAGCATTCACTTGCCGTGTGCTTACATCTTCAGGCACTGATGCATATTCAGCATATGCTTCGGCAATAGGTGCACTCAAAGGTCCTAAGCACGGCGGTGCAAACATAAAGGTTATGGAAATGCTTGAAAACTTCAAGACAAACGTTAAAAACTGGGAAGATGAAGGTCAGGTTGCCGACCACATGAGAAAGGTTCTCAGAAAGGAAGCCAATGACGGCTCAGGACTTATTTATGGTATGGGTCATGCTGTTTATACACTTTCAGATCCAAGAGCAATTATTCTCAAGAAAAAAGCATTCAGCCTTGCCGAAGGTAAGGAAATCGAAGCGGAATTCAAGCTTCTTGACACTATTGAAAGACTTACACCTGAGCTTTTCCGTGAAGTGAAGGGTGGCGAAAAGGTAGTTTGTGCAAACGTTGACATGTATTCAGGTCTGGTTTACAAAATGCTCCATATTCCTGAAGAGCTTTACACACCTCTTTTCGCAGTCTCAAGAATTGTAGGCTGGTCAGCACACAGAATTGAAGAAAAAATTGCAGGCGGCAGAATTATCCGTCCTGCTTACAAGGCAGTTGCAAAGCCAAGAGAATACAAGTCGCTTTCAAACAGATAAAATATAAAACAGATAGATAAGATAAAAGATCCAAAAGTACAGAGAGGAGAAGGAAATATGAAATCAAAAATTTTTCTGATTGCAGTATTTCTTCCTCTTTTGCTTACGGGCTGTACGCTTACCGCAGGTATCGACAATCTGTTAATGCCTCCGAAGCTTGACAGCCGTCAGCAGGATATTTACAATGCTCTTAAAAGCTATACGGGTGAAAACATAAGCCTTAAATATCCCAAATCGGGAAAAAATCTCTCCGCTTTTATTCTTGAGGATATTGACGGAGATGAAAAGGACGAAGCAATCGTATTCTATAAAAAAAATACAGCCAAGTCGGAAGATTTTCTGAGAATAAATATTCTTGACACGGTTGATTCACAGTGGCGTTCTGTATACGATCATGCCGCTGACGGAAATGAAATTGAACAGGTTGAAGTTACAAGACTGGGCGATTCTGATAAAGTAAACATTATTGCAGGATACAGTCTTATAAACCGAAGTGAAAAAAAGATAAGCATATATGATTACCATGATGGTAAACTGTCTGCAAGTATGACAAATGAACCGTACTCAATCTTTGAAACAGGTGATTTCAACGCAGACGGTACAAAGGAACTGTTTACAGCGTCATCAAAGACAGCGTCAAAGCCGGCAACGGCAGTTGTCTACCATCTTCATGACAATGATAAATACAAGCGTTCCGAGCTTTCGCTTGAGGGTGCTTATATTGATTATAGTCAGGTGGCGGTAAATACGACATCAGAAGCAGAAAGCAGAATATTCCTCGATGCTCAGACGGGAAACGGAAATATTGTAACAGAGGTTTTCAAAGTTGATTCACAAAATAATCTTCTGCGTGAATTTATACCGGATATGGAAAAGCTTGAAACTATGCGTCCGGCGGCATATCTGTCAAAGGACATAGACAAGGACGGAAAACCTGAAATTCCTGTTACGGCATTTTGTGAAGGATATGACGTAAACAGTGAAAATCCGCTTTATTTTACCTCCTGGTATGAAATCGACAATAAAGATTTAAGACATAAATATGAAAGCTACTACAGCATCACCGACAGCTATGTATTTTTTATCCCGCAGGAATGGTACGGAAAAATAACCGCAAAGCAGAATATTTCCGAAAATGAGCTGTCTTTATGCAGTGGGAAAGACCCTGAAACGGCAAATGAAATTTTCACATTAAAGGTTGTTTCGGGAAAAGAAAAACAGACAATAAGTGAAGATGAAAGCTGGACGCTCATCAGAACAAAGGGCGAAAAGCACTTCTTCCTGAAAATAAATGAAAAAAATCCTCTCGCACTTTCGCCGGAGGAACTGATTATGAAATTTAAATTTAATTTTTAAAACGTGAAATGGAGCAGGCTATGAAACGTATACTTGTATGCGAAGATGAAGATACAATCCGTGATTTTGTTGTTATTAACCTGAAACGTGCAGGTTACGATGTCTATGACGTAAACTGCGGTGAAGACGCACTCAGAAAATTTGTTGAGGAAAAAGGCGATTTTGACATTGTTTTACTCGATGTCATGATGCCGGGTATAGATGGTTTTACAGTTTGTAAAAAGCTCAGAGAAAAAAGTTCTACTCTCGGTATAATCATGCTTACTGCAAAGGCTCAGGAAATGGATAAGGTAAGCGGTCTTATGATTGGTGCAGACGATTACATTACAAAACCGTTTTCACCATCAGAACTTACAGCAAGAGTTGACGCCATCTACAGACGTGTGTGCATGAGCTTTATAAAGGAAGATACTTCAACGGTTCTTGAATCAGGACCTTTTGTACTTAATCTGAAAAGCCGTACAGTTTCAAAAAACGGCAAGCCTGTAGATCTCACACAGGTTGAATATCAGATTATCGAATACTTTATGAATAACAAAAATACTGCCCTTGACCGTTCAAGCATTCTTGCACACATATGGGGCGACAATTATTACGGTGACGATAAAATCGTTGACGTAAATATCAGACGTATCAGAATGAAAATTGAAGATGAGCCGTCAAATCCGCAGTATATTCTTACAATCTGGGGATACGGCTACAAATGGAATGAAAAATAATTACAATAATATTAACAAAACAGGAGCTGTATTTTCTTGGGAAAAAAGAGCATAACCAAACGCTGGCTTATCAACAACCTCGGTATTGTTTTTCTGATAATGCTGGTAATTGAAACAATTTTTATTTATGTAATTCATAACTATTTTTACAGCTCCGCAAGACAGTATCTGACATCAAAGCTGAATTCGGTTACAAGCGTACTCTCGCTTTACGCTGAAGATACAACGATAAATTTTTCGTCCGAACTCTGCGACATGCTTGAAAATTTTTCAGACAAGGACAAAATGGAGCTGATGGCAGTCGACTCAAAAGGACGGATTTCACATACTTCGTCAGGATTTACGCCGGAATCATCGGTGTATATACCCGATTACGAGGAGGCAATGAAGTCTGACAGTAATTTCGGTTATTATACCGGAAAACAGGAAAACGGCGAAAAAATTATGGCTGTAAGCTTTTCGATAGAGTCGTTCAATACCGATTATGATGCCATACGAGCAGCAATTTCCCTTGAAGAGGTTGACGATGCCATACTCGGCTATATTACGATACTTACACTCATCTGTCTTGCGATTCTGGGTCTGCTTGCATTTACGGGCTTCTACTTTATCGGACAGATTGTACAGCCGGTTCAGCAGATAAGTAAAACAGCAGGTAAATTCGCCAAGGGTGATTTTTCAGTAAGAATAAAAAATTCAAGTGATGACGAAATCGGTGAACTTTGTACCGCAATAAACCATATGGCGGACGAGCTTTCCAATGCCGACGCCATGAAAAACGAGTTTATTTCTTCGGTTTCACACGAACTCAGAACACCACTGACAGCAATAAGAGGCTGGGCAGAAACCATAAGTCTTGAAACAGACGCTACCATCATAAGAAAAGGCATAAGGGTAATTTCAAATGAAACCGAAAGACTTTCCCAGATGGTTGAGGAACTGCTGGATTTCTCAAGAATGCAGAGCGGACATTTTTCACTCCAGCTTGATACCATGGACATTCTTGCGGAACTTGGTGAGGCGGTACTGATTTATGCCGAAAGGGCAAGAATTGAAGATGTTACGATGACCTACGAAGAACCTGAAATGCTTCCGTTTGTCTATGGCGACAGAAACAGACTTCGTCAGGTTTTCATAAATATCATAGATAATGCCATAAAATATTCAAACAAAGGCGGAAATGTCCATATAGTTGCAGGTGAGACACCATCAGGTGACATTATGGTAACGGTTGAGGACAGCGGCTGTGGTATAAGCAAATTTGATATGCCGAGAATTAAAACTAAGTTTTACAAGGCAAATCATACAAAAAAAGGATCAGGCATCGGTCTTGCCGTTGCAGATGAAATCATCGCACAGCATGGCGGTACACTGACTCTTGAAAGTGAAGAGGGTAAGGGGACAAAGGTAATTATAACAATCCCTCAGCAAAGAGAGGATAAGTGACAGTCCGTAAATCGGACGGAAAGGTATATTAAATGAGCAAAGGAAATAATGAAGAACAGCATAAGTCAAAAATAGGCGGTCAGGCTCTTATTGAAGGCGTTATGATGAACGGTGTACATAAGGGTGCTATGGCATGCCGTCTGCCAAACGGCGAAATCGATCTGGAAGTATGGGACAAGAAACCTGTTACAGCCTGGTACAGAAAAACACCGCTTGTAAGAGGTATCTTTAATTTTGTCATTTCCATGAAGGAAGGTTACAGCTGTCTTATGAAATCAGCTGAAAAACAGATGGACGACGAAGAACTTGAAGAAGATGAAAAACTCAGTGACAAGGCTATGAATGTCATTATGGGTATTGTTATGGTTTTAAGTCTTGTTCTCTGTATGGGACTTTTCGTGTTCCTACCTAAATGGGTTGTAAACTTTGCGGATTTTCTGACGGTAAACAGATTTATTCGTTCATTTGCAGAAGGTATCATAAAAATCGCTGTATTTGTCGGTTATCTTGGGCTTACCTCATTTATGAAGGACGTAAGAAGAACCTACGAATATCATGGTGCAGAGCATAAAACAATAGCATGCTTTGAGGCAGGACTTGAACTGACTGTCGAAAATGTCAGAAAACAGGTACGTTTCCACCCTCGATGCGGTACAAGCTTTATTTTCATTACACTTTTTATAAGTATCCTTGTAATGTGTCTTGTTCCGTTTGAAATAGTATGGCAGAGAATGGTGTCAAGTATTATTCTTCTCCCACTTATGGTTGGTATTTCATATGAACTGATCAGGGTTGCAGGACGACATAACAACTTATTTACAAGAATTCTGTCAGCACCGGGACTTTATATTCAGCGTCTTACAACAAAAGAACCTGATGATAAACAGATTGAATGTGCCATTGCGGCAATGAAACCGTGTATTCCTGAAAATCTTGAGGAGGATAAGTGGTGACGGCGTCTGAGCTTTATCTTCATTTACGGAAAACACTTGATAAAAACAATATTGAATCGTCTCAGTTTGAGGCAATGTGCATAACCGAACATATTTTCGGTTGCAGACTTCAGAAGCTTCTCCTTGACAAAATACCTGCAACACAGGAACAGGTGACAAACGCAGATAATATCGCATACAGGAGAAGTCTGGGTGAACCGCTTCAGTATCTGCTGGGAAAATGGGAGTTTTACGGACTTGAATTTTTTGTCGGTGATGGTGTTCTGATACCAAGGCAGGATACAGAAACACTTGTTGAAACGGCAATGAATCTGAAGCTTCCCGAAAATCCGAAAATACTTGATTTGTGCAGTGGAAGCGGCTGTATTGCGATTACGCTGAAAAAATATATCAAAAATGCTGATATAACTGCTGTGGAAATATCCGACAAAGCAGTCGGATATATAAATAAAAACAAAAAACATAACAATGCAGAAATAAATGTCATTGTGGGAGATGTTCTCGCCGAAAAAACTTCGGAGTGCTTTTCAGACATTGACATGATCGTCTGCAATCCGCCTTATCTTACAGCACAGGATATGAAGGAACTTCAGAAGGAAGTCACTTTTGAACCGAAAAAAGCACTTTTCGGAGGAAATGACGGACTTGATTTTTACAGGAACATTACAAAACTCTGGAAAAAGTCCCTCAAAGAAGGCGGAATTCTTGCCTATGAAATCGGCATGGGACAGGAAAACGATATAATTAAAATAATGAAAGAAAACAGCTTTGCAAATATAACTACTGCTGACGATCTTTGCGGTGTCACAAGAGTTGTTTACGGCAGTTCAACCTGGAGGATTACAGATGGGTAAGAATGATTTAAAGAAAAAAAGCAAAACCGTACAGCTTCCTGAAACAAAGGAAGAAAAGAAAAAGGCACTTGCAGGTGCAATCGCACAGATTGAAAAGACATTCGGCAAAGGTGCTATTATAAAGCTTGGTGCAAACACAACAATGAAAGTCGATTCTATTCCGACAGGCTCAATGAGTCTTGATCTGGCACTTGGTATAGGCGGTGTTCCGAGAGGAAGAATAGTAGAGCTTTACGGCCCTGAAAGTTCGGGTAAAACAACGGTTGCACTTCACATTATCTCTGAAGCACAGAGACAGGGCGGCGAGGTTGCCTTTGTCGACGTTGAACACGCTCTTGATCCAAAATATGCAAGGGCAATCGGCGTTGATGTTGACAATCTTCTCGTGTCACAGCCAAGCAGCGGTGAAGAAGCACTTGAAATTGTTGAAGCACTGGTAAGATCAGGTGCTATTGACGTTGTCGTTCTTGACTCGGTTGCGGCACTTACAACAAAAGCGGAAATTGATGGTAATATGGGTGATTCAAATGTCGGTCAGCTGGCAAGGCTTATGTCACAGGCAATGAGAAAACTGACTCCGCTTCTGTCAAAAACAAACTGCGTTGCCATCTTCATCAACCAGATAAGAGAAAAAATCGGTGTTATGTACGGAAGTCCTGAAACAACTCCGGGCGGACGTGCTTTAAAATTCTATTCATCTGTTATTATCGATGTAAGAAAGGGCGAACCTATCAAGGAAGGCACAGTTCAGATTGGTAACAGAACAAAAATCAAAATCAAGAAAAACAAGGTTGCTCCGCCATTCAAGGAATGTGAATTTGACCTTATTTTCGGTGAAGGTATTTCAAGACTCAGTGAGGTAATTGATATTGCCGTTGAGCTTGATATTATCAAAAAGAGTGGTTCCTGGTTCAGCTATGGTGAAACCAAACTCGGTCAGGGACGTGAAAAGGTTAAAATTGCCCTCAAGGAAAATCCTGACATGCTCAAGGAAATTGAAGAAAAAATCATGAACGACAAGGACGCTCTTGAGGCAGTTGAAAAGAATGTTACAAGCGATGATGAGCTTGAAAAGGCTGCGGCAAATGCTGCTGAAAATCAGGATGCCACAGCTGAAATTGATGAATTTGACATTGATCCTATTGCAAGTGCAGAAGAAGATTTTGAAGAATTCACTCCTGCCGAATAACACATATGATTATAACATCTATTGAAAAATATAAAGGAGATACATTCTGTGTCATTGCAGACGGCAACAAAAGAGTGTATCTTCACAGGGACATTATAACAAAATACAGTCTTAAAGCGGATATGGAAATAAGCAGTGAGGATTTTGCAAAGGTGCTATTTGCCTCAGAACTCCGACGTGCCACACGCAGAGCCATGTATCTGATAAACGAAAGAGAATATTCCTACATTTCGCTTTTTGAAAAACTGAAAAAAAATTATCCTGAGGATATTTGCTATAAGGTTGCTGATTATATGGCGGCAAAGGGATATATAAACGATCGCCGATATGCCGAAGGTCTTGTTTACAATTACATGGAGTGTAAGCTTTATGGCCCGAGGAGAGTTAAACAGGAGCTTTATAAACGTGGAATCCGTGGAAAAATTGCCGATGAGGCTATCGAAAATTCACTCGATGGTCTTGAAGAACGCCTTATGGCACTTATAGAAAAAAAATATGACGGGTATCTGCATGACCCAGATGACATAAAAGCCATTGCAAAAGTTAAAAACGGTCTTGCAAGGGCTGGTTATGATTTTGATGATATAAACCGTGCAGTAAAAGAATATATTGAAGATTAGGAGGCGTGTTCTTATGCCTGTTAAAATAGGTATGGTGTCACTCGGATGCTCAAAAAATCTCGTTGACTCCGAAAGAATGCTTTATAAATTCAGACAGAAAGGCTATCAGCTTGTAACAGAACCGGGACTTTCCGATATTGCTGTTGTAAACACATGTGGGTTTATACAGTCGGCAAAGGAAGAAGCTATTGAAACGATTCTTGAACTTGCAAAACTTAAAGAAGAAGGCAGAATTAAAAAAATTATTATAACAGGCTGTCTTTCGGAACGTTATCAGGAAGAAATGGCAGAACAGTTTCCTGAAGTTGACGCTGTTGTCGGTATCGGCAATCAGGAAGACATTATTGATGTTATAGACAGTGTTCTGGAGGATAAAAGAATTGTTGCCTTTGACAGCAAAGACAGACTTTCAATAACAGGCGACAGAATCATTTCAACACTTCCATTTTTTGCATACCTTAAAATTGCAGAAGGCTGTGACAACTGCTGCACCTATTGTGCTATCCCTGAAATAAGAGGACGTTTCAGAAGTGCTCCTATGGAAGACGTATTAAAAGAGGCACAGTGGCTTGCGGACAACGGCGTAACAGAGCTTATTGTAATTGCTCAGGACACAACACGCTATGGCGAGGATTTATACGGTAAATCAGCACTTCCGGAGCTTTTACAGAAACTTTGCAAAATAGAAAATCTCAAGTGGATAAGAGTGCTTTACTGCTATCCTGAAAGAATCACTGATGAACTGCTTGATGTGATGGCGAATGAAGAAAAAATAGTAAAATATCTTGATCTTCCTATTCAGCACTGCAACGCTGAAATTCTCCACAATATGAACCGTGTGGGTGACAAAGAGTTTTTAACATCTCTTATAAATAAAATCAGAAACAAAATTCCTGATATTACACTCCGTACAACACTTATTACAGGTTTCCCGGGTGAAACAAACGAACAGTTTGAGGAACTTGCAGAATTTGTTAAGGAAACACGTTTTGACAAGCTTGGCTGTTTCGCATATTCTCAGGAGGAAGGAACTCCTGCCGCCGGCTTTGACGGACAGCTTGATGAAGAAATCAAAAATCACCGTGCTGAAATAATCATGGAACAGCAGCAGCTTATCAGCGAACAAAACAACGAGAAAAACCTTGATAAGGTTTTTGAGGCGGTTGTTGAAGGATTTGACAAGTACGCTGAATGTTACTTTGGCAGATGTAAGTCAGATGCTCCTGATATTGACGGAAAAGCTTTCTTCACAAGTGAAAATCCGCTGCAAATCGGACAGTATGTCAATATAAAAATCATTGATACTCTTGACTATGACTTGATTGGTGAGGTGGCTGACAGTTGAATTTACCAAATAAACTGACCGTTTTAAGAGCGATTTTAATACCGGTTTTTCTGTTTTTTATGTATGCGGATTTTGTACCGTTTAACTTTACAATCGCAATGTTTGTGTTTATTGCGGCATCACTGACAGATGCATTTGACGGTCATATCGCAAGAAAATACAACCTTGTAACTGATTTCGGAAAATTTCTTGATCCGCTTGCCGACAAAGCACTTGTAATTGCGGCACTTGCTGTGTTTGTAGAATACGGGACAATGGGTGCTGTACCGTTTTTCATCATCATAGCAAGAGAATTTATGGTATCGGGTTTAAGACTTGTAACGGCTGACAAGGGTGTTGTCGTTGCGGCAGGATTCTGGGGAAAGCTGAAAACTGCCTTTACAATGGCAGCAATTATTCTTATACTGCTGATTTACTCGGTTACAGGTGATTTTGATTTCTTTGGATTTGAACCGCCTCCGAACCTTGTAGTTGGTCTTAATCTGCTGATGACTATTGCAATATGGTTATCGGTTGCACTTACAGTTATTTCAGGACTTGTTTACCTTAAAGGGTACTGGAAATATATTGATTCTGATAAATAAATAAAGCCCATGTTTCATATGAAGCATGGGTCAGTTTGTTGAAAAACCTAAAAATAGCGGACGACCACTGGTCTCCCTACATGCAAACAACATATTTAAGCCATTTGTAGTATCTTGTAACATTTAAAATTTTATTTTCTGTGTTTTTTAATTTGTAGGGGCTGATGCCCACATCAGCCCTCAATTTTCATATAATTTACAACGGGTCGATGTGGGCATCGACCCCTACATTATTATAAAGTTTTAGATGTTACAGAGTAGTAGGGGCGAGCAATGCTCGCCCGTTAGCATAAACTTTTTCTACAAACTATGAGGACACACATTTAAAGTGCGTCCTCTTCTTTTTTATTGAATTTATCTGCAATTTTCATTTCAAGTGTAAAAACAAGTTTCTGAAGTCTTAAAAGCTTAAAGAGATAATGTCTTATCAAATCCACAACAGAACACGCAAAATACAGTCCCAGCGATGCACCAATCACCGCAATTATCATAAGTGGCAGTGAAAGCTCTCCTATCGGTGCAAACCATCCTTTCATAACGTGTTCCCAGAAAAGTGGATGAACATGAATTATATAGACCGAAAACGCAAGCGGTGCAAAGAATCCTATGATTTTACAGCAGAATGCCGGCGGATTTATATTCTTAAAAAGCACAAACAGAAAAATTCCTGTACCAATAATAGTAGGTGAAGTATAGCTTATAAGAATATTTGCTCTCTTGAACTGCGGAATAAATTCCTCAACAGAAAGTTTTACCGCCCATGTAACCGCAACACATGAAACAAATCCTGCAAAAGCCTGTATTTTTCCTATATGGCTGAGTGAATTGTATTTTTTCATGTATGCACCCACAAGATATAAAATCACAAGCCACAATGCACTGTAACCCTTGACTGCTCCAAAAACATCAACGCCCGTATACAATGTCGGTATACTTATAATTGCCACAAGCATGATAATGGTTCTCTTCATAAGCTTACGTTCAATCGTCTGAACTGCCTTGTTCAGAATCGGTGTGAAGAAATAACAAAGAAAATATGCCGTAAAATACCAGTACTGCTTTTCACTTACCGGAAAAAGTGCCCTGTCCCACTTTTCAGATATAAGATACAGTGCCGTACTGTCGGGAGTCGGTTCGAGTGCTTCCGGCATAACAAACTGAAAAACAAGTGTTATTCCGACTGTATAAAATAAAACACGAAGCCAGAGCATAATAATATTTGTGTACTTGAATTTTGAATTGAGTCCGACATATCCCGAAATGAGCGCATAGCAGTTTACCGCACAGTACGCACCTATTTCCAGAATCCATGCCGCATTGTAATTTATGTCACTTTTTGCCGCACTCCCAAGAACTCCGCCCTGTCCCAGAACATGCAGTACAACGACAAGAAACATCGCAAACATACGAAGCAAATCAATACCATAATTTCTTGATGGTTTTATATTAATACCCTCTGCCATTTTATTCCTCCTGAACAAAAATATCATACATTATACATAATATCATATTATTCATATTTTTGCAACAGAAAAATTTTGTTTGTATGTGTAAAATTTTTATACGCAGTTAAATTTATATTTACCATCCTTTTATTCTTAACTTTCTTTGTTTGCACAAAGAAAGTTAAGCCTGTAGAAAAACCCCGTATTTTGCAAAGAATACGGGGTAAAATATTAAGTAAAGCAGAAAAATTGAAAAAGTGGACAAAAACAGAGTTGAAAACGCTCCTTTCCGTCCTTATTCCACTTCCTTATTGCATATTTTTTCAGATTCATGGCAGCAAATTTAAGCCTAACCCAATTTGTAACCTGAGCTAAGCCTCTGTAAAGTGTATAACGCATTGAATACTTTTCTTTTGCATCTGCGAATACACGTTTCTATTGTTTCTTTTCGTTTTTCATACAATCTCTTGTATTTTGGGGTATGACGAATATCTTCTGCCATTTCAAGATAATCATTCCAGATATGTTTAGCCACTGTTTTTTCACATTTTGCGTTATTGGTGCAGGTATTTCTTGAAGGGCAGTTTTGGCATACAAGTCCATTGCTTTTAAATTCTCTGTAGCCGTTTCGGTTTGTTGTGGAATATTTAAGAATATTGTTTTCAGGACAGATAACACAATCATAATAATAATCATAAACATACTCGTATGGTCTGAAGAAATCTTTACTTCCCATAGGTCTTTTGTATGGAAGCACCGGAATTCTTCCATCATCAAAACCATCTGTACGCTATGTTCATTCTTACTTCTTCGGCTGTTTTTCTTAATGATGGTATTCCGAATAAATGCTGTATCAGCACCATTTTAAACAATATTACCGGATCTATACTTGGTCTGCCGTTGTTATGGCAATACAAGTCCTCCACAAAATCATAGATACGACTAAAATCCACTGCGTCGTCTATTTTACGAAGTAAATGATCTTCCAGTAATAATTCGTCCATGCATATCATTTCCATCTGCATTCTTTCTTCTTTTTCTTTTTTCACCCCATATCATTATACCACATATTACTTAAAAAGCCCAGCTTTTGCTGGACTTTTTCGACAGACTGAAAGGAGCTGTTTTCACAGCTCCGATTTTAATTTGTAGCAGCAGTTGATGTACCATCAACCATATCTTCAACGCCGTCTGCAACATCTGTCACAATTTCTTCACCTCTTGAAACAAGGTCATCAACAGCGTTTCCGGCTTCTGTAATAATTTCTTCAACAGCATTCTGAGAGTCAGTAGTTTTGTTGTTGTTGTCGGCATTGTTTTTGTTTTCGTCATTGAAACCGTCAGTATTATCAGTAACACTGTTACCCTCATCAGCATGTGAGCTTACAGTATCACCATCTCCACAGGCGGTAAATGAACAGCAGATTAATGCCATACTTAAAATAAACGGAATTTTTTTAGTCATAATAATAAAATCCTTTCATAAATTCTGCACTGCCATACTTTGCAATACAAATTTATTTTTTCCGAAAGTTTTAGTATTATCCGTTTTTTTGAATATGTGAAAAACCAAATTTATACTTTCAACAGATTTTAAAAGCTTTTTAACATAAAATGTTGAAAAGTCTGTTAAAATGTTGAAAAACAGTGCTTTTAATTCAACATTTCCAGATACTGTCAAATCACGCAGACAGGCGGTTTAACCGTTTTGTAACCGATTTTTTAACAAGTTTTAAAATTATTTCAACATCACTTTCAACACACTGTTGAAAGCGGTGTTGAAATAAAAAAGCCCTCTTTGTTAAAAGAGGACTTTATTCATAAAAGCAATATCCGTAAGCTGTCAGTAATTACTGATTGTTTTCGATGTACTTAACAATATCGCCAACTGTCTTGATATCTTCAACAGCTTCATCAGGGATTTCGATGTCAAATTCTTCTTCAATTGACATAATTAAATCAACAACGTCAAGTGAATCTGCACCAAGATCTTCAGTAATGCTTGCATCAGCAACTACCTTATCTTCTTCAACGTCAAGCTGATCAGCAATAATGCTTTTAACCTTTTCCAAAACCATTTTGTATTACCTCCATTGTTATTTTATATAAAGGCGATTTTCGCCAATATAGCATGAATTATTATTTTTCGGAGAACTCACCGATTTTTCTAAATTTAGTGTACCTTTGTTCGAGCAAAATGTCAATATCTTTTCGCAAATTTCTCTTCAGAGATTTTACCAAAAATGACTTGATATTTTCAGCCATTTTGTACACGTCATATTGTGCCTTGCCGTTTGGTTCTTCAATTATGTCTTCTGCAACGCCGAGACGTACCATGTCTTCAGCAGTAATACCGAGCATTTCACATGCTTCGTGTTCTTTGGAAGCATCTTTCCAGAGAATACTTGCACAGCCTCTCGGAGAAATTACTGAGTAGAGAGCGTTTTCAAGCATAGCAAGTTCATCGCATACGCCAAGTGCAAGAGCACCACCGCTTCCGCCTTCGCCGAGTACTACTGATATTACAGGTGTTTTAAGACGCATAAATTCCGCAAGATTTTTTGCGATTGCCTCACCCTGACCTCTTTCTTCGGCTTCTATACCACAGAATGCACCCGGAGTATCAATGAAACATATTACAGGTCTGTGGAATTTTTCTGCCTGCTTTGCAAGTCGGAGAGCTTTTCTGTAGCCTTCCGGATGAGGCATTGCGAAGTTTGTCTTTTTGTTTTCGTTTAAATCCCTGCCTTTAACTTCGGCAAGAACAGTTACGGGCATATTTTCAATACGTGCAATACCGCCAAGTATTGCCGCATCATCGCCGTAAAGACGGTCGCCGTGCATTTCGTAAAATTCTTCAAAGATGAGTGGAATATAGTCATTTACGGTCGGACGATCCTTTTCTCGTATCAGAAGCTGACGCTCCCATGCTGTCAGTTCGCTCATAATCAGTCGTCCTCCTTTTTATAGCCATGAAGCTTCATTACATGTGAAAGAACACTTCTCATCTTTTTTCTTTCAACAATCATATCGACAAAGCCTTTTTCCTGAAGAAATTCAGCAAGCTGGAAGTCGTCAGGGAGTCTCTGCTTGATTGTGCCTTCGATTACACGTCTGCCTGCAAATCCGACAAGTGCTTTCGGTTCGGCGATAATAAT